>CAMUFS010000090.1 GCA_947088195.1 uncultured Clostridia bacterium | reverse complement strand
ACGGATTTCGTTTTGACTTGATGGGACTTCTCACCGTGGAACTGATGAATCGAATACGCGGTGAGCTGGACAGAGAGTTTGGCGCCGGGGAGAAGATGATGTACGGGGAGCCTTGGCGGGCAGATGATTCTCCGATGGAGGATGGAACGAAGGCAGCTCTGAAAGAAAATGCATGTTATCTGGATAATGGGATTGGTATTTTTAGCGATGATACCAGAGATGTAATCAAGGGGCATGTATTTTATGGAGAGGAGCCGGGTTTTGTAAATGGGGGAGAAAATCTGGAAAACCTGATTCTTCATGCTGTGACAGGATGGAAGGACGGCGGGTCAGAATTTTGCCCAAAAAGCTGTGCGCAGATTATAAATTATGTCTCTGCACATGATAATTATACGCTCTGGGATAAGCTTGTATTATCCATGCATGGGGATAATGAGTACTCTTCTTGCCGTGAGGATGTGCTGGCTGCAAATAAGCTGGCGGCTTTTATCTATTTTACAAGCCAAGGAAATCTGTTTTTGCAGGCAGGAGAGGAGTTTGGCAGAACTAAGTTTGGTGAGGGCAACAGTTATTGCTCTTCGCCGGAGATCAATATGTTACGCTGGCATCAGACAGTGGAGTTTCAGGAGCTTGTCTCTTATTATCAAGGCTTGATTCGATTGAGAAAGAAGCTGCCGGGTTTGTGTGATAAATCATCCTCTGCGGTTTCACGTATCTACAATAAAAAGATACATAAAGATAGTGTGGTTTCTTTTTGCTTAAATAATCGTGTGCAAGAGCGCAGCGTACCATGGGAGGAGCTTTTGATTGTCTACAATGCATCTTCTCATGATTATCCGGTTGATGTGCCAGAAGGACAGTGGATGGTTCTGGCAGATAATCGGGAGGC
Organism: uncultured Clostridia bacterium; assembly: GCA_947088195.1. Classification (GTDB taxonomy): domain Bacteria; phylum Bacillota; class Clostridia; order Lachnospirales; family Lachnospiraceae; genus RGIG8607. The sequence goes on along the minus strand of CAMUFS010000090.1, from coordinate 9,055 downwards.
AGACTGTGTAAGGACAGCAGAGAAGAAGATTCAAGTACATGCGTGCAGTGGTATGCTGCTTGGAAGGAAGGTGGAATAAGTATGAAGCGGGGCAGTGGAATACTGCTTCCGATTGCCAGCCTGCCGTCAAAGTACGGCATTGGCTGTTTTTCAAAGGAAGCTTATCAATTTATTGACTGGCTTTGGGAGGCGGGGCAGAGTTATTGGCAGATTCTGCCCCTTTCTCCTACCAGTTACGGGGATTCTCCTTATCAATCGTTTTCGTCTTTTGCGGGAAATCCCTATTTTATAGATTTAGAGACGCTCATAGAAGAGGGAATGCTTACGGAGGAGGAATGTGAAGAATGTGATTTTGGAGACTCTCCTGCGTTGGTGGATTATGAAAAGCTGTATCAGCAGCGATTTGCTCTGCTGCGATTGGCCTATGAGCGGAGCGATATTTCTCATAATCCTGATTTTCTTGATTTTATTGATGAGAATGCATTTTGGCTGGAGGATTATGCGCTGTTTATGGCAGTAAAACAACGGTTTGATGGAGCCTCTTGGATGGAGTGGGCGGAGGACATCAGAAAGCGTTGGGACTTTGCCCTTGATTATTATAGAAGAGAGTGTTATTTTGATATTGAATTTTATAAATATCTGCAGTTCCAATTTCAGCGTCAGTGGGATAAATTAAAAAAGTATGCCAATGAAAAGGGAATCCAGATTATTGGAGATATTCCAATCTATGTGGCATTTGATTCGTCGGATGCATGGGCTATGCCAGAACTATTTCAATTTGATGCAGAGCTTTTGCCGATGGCTGTGGCTGGATGCCCGCCAGATGCATTTTCTGCAACCGGACAGCTCTGGGGGAACCCGCTATACAGATGGAATTATCACAAGCAGACGGGGTATCAGTGGTGGATAAGAAGATTAAGGCACAGCTTTCTGTTATATGATGTTGTAAGAATTGATCATTTCCGAGGCTTTGACGAATATTACAGTATTCCTTATAAAGATGAGACAGCAGAGAATGGACACTGGGAGAAAGGGCCGGGGATGGATCTGTTTCTTGCGGTAAAGAGAGAGCTTGGCGATCAAAAGATTATCGCAGAGGATCTTGGGCTTCAGACACCTTCGGTCAGACAGCTGTTGAAGGACAGTGGTTATCCGGGCATGAAGGTTTTAGAATTTGCCTTTAATCCTGAGGAGGAGACTGGATATCTGCCACATAGTTATGATAAAAATTGTGTTGTATATACAGGAACACATGACAATGAGACGTTGGTACAGTGGTATCAAAATCTTGATAAAAAGAGTCGTGCTTTTGCCACAGAATATCTGGCTCATGAAAAAACACCGGAAAACGAGCGATACAAAGACTTTATCCGTCTGGCAATGATGAGCTGTGCTGATACCTGTATTATCCCTCTTCAGGATTATTTGGGGCTTGAGAAAGAGGCGAGGGTAAATAAGCCATCTACCTTGGGCGGAAACTGGGTGTGGCGTCTTGAGGAAGAGCTTTTGACGGAGGATATGTGCAAAGAGATCTATAAGCTCACAAGAATCAGCCAGAGACTTCCCAAGCATGGAGGCGAGGTATGAGATTTCGATATGGAAAACAGGATTGGAAAACATTAGAGCGGGGCGAGGAGAGCTGCTATCTTATGACAAATGGTCTGGGTGGATTTTCCTCTCTCACTCTGACAGGCTCTTGCAGTCGAATGGATCATGCAGTCTTTATGGCATGTATGCATTCTCCCAATAATCGTTACAATATGATACATAGACTGGAAGAAATTCTCTGTATTGGAGAAGAGAGAATCCATATCTCAAGTCAAAATTATAAGAATGTGGAGGACAGAGAGGAAGGCTACCATTATCAGACAGATTTTATATATGAAGATGTTCCTCAGTGGACGTATCTGGTAAAAGGGGTAGAGATAATCAGAACGATTGTTCTTGGACAGGGAGAGAACACGATTGGAATATCCTATCAGATTTATAATCGATCTGGAAAAGAAGTTCGTCTTGAGGTGCTTCCTCATCTGATGTTTGCGGCAAAGGGTGCTCTTCCTGCAAGCGATCAGCAATTCATTCTGGATGAAAATAAAATTAGCTCCAATGGACAGAAATTGTATATTTGGACAGATGGAGAGCTCTGTGAGCTTGTATGTCAGGTTCGTGAGGGACTTTATTACAGTGCAGATGCCTGTGACGGAAGAATGGCACTTGGGCGTACTATAGTAAATCATCAGATTGTAAAAGATGTGAAAGATGGAGAAGCGCTATCATTTTCTATGGTGTACGGAACAGTGCCAAAGCTGCCAAAGCTGGAAGATTTGCTAGAAGGCATGAAAGAGAATCGCAGAAAATTGAGGTGTCAGGCGGGATTTGAAGAGGAGCCAGCAGCGACACTTGCCGTGAGTGCAAATCAGTTTATCTCTTATCGTTCTTCTACTGCGGGACAGACAATTCTAGCCGGCTTTCCTTTTTTTGAAGATTGGGGCAGAGATACGATGATAGCGATACATGGCTGTTGTCTGGTGACTCGTCAGTTTAAAACAGCGGAGAGTATTCTAAAAACATTTATGTCCTATTGTAAAAAAGGACTTATGCCAAATCTTTTTCCAGAGGGAAAAGAAAATCCGGGGTATAACACGGTAGATGCCTCCTTATTATTTATTCTTGCTGTCTATGAATATTATAAACGTACAAACGATATTGTGTTTGTAAAAAGTGCCTATCATACAATGGCGGAGATTATTGATTGGTATAAAGAGGGCACCGACTATGGCATTCATATGGATGAGGATGGATTGCTTATGGCAGGTGAGGCTCTGGATCAGGTGACATGGATGGATGTGAGGGTGGGGGAGATTCTGCCGACACCGCGCCATGGCAAGCCTGTGGAGATCAATGCTTACTGGTATAATGCTCTGTGTATTATGGATGAGCTAAAACGCTTTGTCCCGGAGGCTGACAAGGATTATGGAAGACTGGCGGAGCAAGCAAAGAAGAGCTTTGAAAAGTTCTGGAATGAGGAAGCTGGCTGCTTAAAGGATGTATTATCTGGAACGAAGGCAGATAATCAGATTCGCTGCAATCAGATATGGGCGGTATCCCTGCCATTTTCCGTGCTTTCACCAGAGAGGGAAAGGCGGGTGACGGAGGTAGTATTTCGAGAGCTGTACACTCCTTTGGGTCTTAGGACTCTGGCAATGTCAGATGAAGAATTTCACCCCTATTATGGCGGTGCCCAGCTAGAGCGCGATCTTGCCTATCATCAGGGAACCGTCTGGGTATTTCCAATGGGTGCCTATTATCTGGCCTATCTTAAAGTAAATGGTTATTCAGAAGAGGCAAAGTCCTATGTGAGAAGGCAGCTTGGAAGCTTAGAAGCGGCGCTTAGAGAAGGCTGTATAGGACAGCTCCCAGAGATCTATGATGGGGAAAATCCAGTAAGCTCTAAAGGCTGCTTTGCACAGGCCTGGAGCGTGGGGGAGATTCTTAGAGTGTATGATGCACTCAGAGAGTAGCCAATACAGTATGTTCTGGAGTGTGTTTGAAAATTTAAATTTTCAAACACACTCTGGCAAATAGATAGGAGGGAGGAAGAGAGCGATGTACCAGAATTATATTTTTGACTTTTATGGAACACTTGCAGACATCCGCACAGATGAAGAGGCGCCAGAGCTGTGGGAGAGAGTAAGTGAGCTTTATAGAGAACATGGCGCTGTCTATGAGCCTATGGAGCTAAAGGAAGAATTTAGAAGGCTTGCGAGGAAAGAGACAGAAAGTTGTGGGTGGAAATATGCAGAGCCAGATTTAATAAAAGTATTTACTTATCTCTATGTCAATAAAGGAATTTTGTGCAATGCTTCTATGGCGTGGCAGACAGCAGTTTCCTTCCGCACTTATTCACGTAAATTTATTCGTTGCTATGATGGGGTGGTGGACTTTCTCTCTGAGCTAAAAAAGCGAGGCAAAGGAATTTATCTTTTGTCTAATGCACAGGCAGCATTTACAAGACCAGAGATAGAGATGCTTTGTCTGACAGAGTATTTCGATGGTATCTTTCTTTCTTCGGAGCACGGGTTAAAAAAACCCTCTCCTGTCTTTTTTCGCAAGTTATTAGAAACGTTCCAACTAAAACCATCCGAATGTGTTATGATAGGAAATGATGAGGAAAGTGATATAGCAGGTGCTCAGGGTTCTGGACTTGCTTCCCTTTATATTCATACAAAGATTTCTCCTGAGAGAACTGGCAAGAGAAGGGCAGAATATTATGTGATGGATGGGGATTTTCGAAAGATCAGGGCACTAATTCTCAACTAGAGGATGATAGAGAAGGGAGAGGCAGCATGAGGCAGGAAAAGCTTATTGGTTATAAGGTGGACAAACAGAAGGTGGAGATTGCTTTTGAGGGAAAAACGATGTGGATTGAGGCGGTAACGCCACAGATTATCAGAGTGTACGAGGATAATACCACAAGATCGAAGGCAATAGAAGGTGATAAATCAATCCCAACCACACTCTCTGTTTGGAATCAGGAAGATGAATTGTGGATGAACACCGAAGAAATATTTGTGAGAGTGACAGATGGAGGTTACATTGATTTCTTTGATAAGCAGAAGAATGTGGTTTGTGAGGATTACAGAGGAGAAAGGCAGCCTTTGCCAAGAGGTGGCAAGGAAGCAGAGGAGCTTCTTCTCAGTGAAGGTCATGCAGTGCTTACAGAGACAGAGCAGAAATTTGAGATAAAAAAGAAAATTCAGGGAACAGAGAATTTTTATGGTCTGGGTGATAAGACAGGGTTTTTGGATAAGCGGCATTATGAGTATGAGATGTGGAATACCGATAATCCAGAACCACATGTAGACTGCTTTAAGGCACTGTACAAAACCATTCCTTTTTTTATCACGCTCACAGATACACAGGTATACGGACTGTTTCTTGACAATACTTATAAAAGTACCTTTAATATGGGACAGGAGTCAGAAGAATATTATTTTATTGGCGCAGAAGGGGGCAGTCTGGATTATTATTATATTGCAGGTGCTTCTATTGCAGAGGTGCTTCAAAATTATACGTATCTGACAGGAACATGCCCATTACCGCAGAAATGGACACTTGGGTATCACCAGTCCCGCTGGGGGTATGTGACACAGGAGGATATGGAGGAGTTAGCGTCCGGTTTTCGTGACAATGATATTCCCTGTGATGCAATTCATTTTGACATTGATTATATGCAGGATTATAAGGTATTTACATGGAACCAGAAGCGCTACCATGGAGCGCCCAAGCAGTTTCTTTCTAAGCTTTCCAAGCAGGGCTTTAAGACGGTGGTAATCAACGATCCCGGTGTTAAGAAGGAAGAAGGCTATGAGATCTATGAGGAGGGTGTAAAGAACGGTTATTTTGCTAAAACGCCGGAGGGAGAGGTGTATATAAACCGGGTATGGCCCGGCGATGCGGCATTTCCTGATTTTGGAAATCCTCTTGTTCGCACATGGTGGGGTGAAAAGCAGCGTTTTCTGTTGGATATGGGTGTGCGGGGAATCTGGAATGATATGAATGAGCCAGCAAGCTTTCAGGGTCCTCTTCCTGATAATGTGGTGTTCACGGACGAGGATAAAGTAAGCGATCACCGTGCCATGCACAATGTCTACGGACATCTAATGGCAAAAGCAGCCTATGAGGGACTTAAGAAAGAGGATGGACGAAGGCCATTTGTGATAACAAGGGCTTGCTATGCAGGAAGTCAAAAATATAGTACTGTGTGGACGGGAGACAATACCAGCCTCTGGTCACATCTTCAGATGGCAATTCCTCAGCTATGTAATCTTGGATTATCTGGCTTTTCCTATGCAGGAACAGATATTGGCGGCTTTGGGGCAGACACTACGCCAGAGCTTTTGGCAAGATGGATTCAAGTGGGATGTTTTTCTCCTCTTTTCCGCAATCATTCTGCCATGGGCAGCAGAAGGCAGGAGCCATGGCAATTTGGTCAGGAAATTATGGATATTTACCGAACCTATGTCAAGCTTCGCTATCATTTGATTCCTTATATTTATGATCTATTCTATGAGGAGGAAAAAACGGGGGCACCAATTATGCGTCCTCTTGTTTTTCACTATGAAAAGGATAAAACAGCACGCACATGCAATGATGAATTTATGTTAGGAAGCCAGATCCTTGTAGCGCCAGTGGTAAATCAGGGAATGACAAAGCGCATGGTTTATCTGCCGGAGGGCATATGGTATGATTATTGGACAAAGGAAAGAATAGTAGGTCCTATATGGTTTGTGAGAGAAGCTCCTCTTGCGGTATGTCCAATCTATGTAAAAGCGGGAAGTGTGATTCCTGTTATGGAAGAACAATCCTATATAGGAGAAAAACAGGCAGATGTATGCCTGCTTGAAGCATATCCCGGAGAAGGAAGCTGGAAACATTATTTAGATAATGGGGAAGATTTTGCATACCAAGAGGGACATTACCATCAATATTCCTTTGCAGTCGATAACGATGGAATGGTTTGTGGAAAAATAGAACATGCTGGATATGAAAGCCCATATCAGAAAATAATGGTAAAAAATATGACCAAAGAAAAAGAAGGATGGCGGGAACTAATAGTCACTGAAGCATGTACACAGTAAATTTTGCTGCTTGTTTCCACTTGTGTTTTCCTTGCTTGTTTGTCTAAAAAGTGCTATACTATATGATTAGTAAAAATATCCATAAGAAAGGAGCAAACAAGCAATGACTAAGATTAATGTAATATCTGGTTTTCTTGGTGCAGGAAAGACAACGCTTATCAAGAAGCTTTTGTCTGAGGTGTTCGAGGGACAGAAGATTGTTCTGATTGAAAATGAATTTGGCGAGATAGGAATTGATGGTGGTTTTCTGAAAGAGGCAGGTGTACAGATTACAGAGATGAATTCAGGGTGTATCTGCTGTTCTCTGGTAGGAGATTTTGGAAAAGCGCTTGAGGAGGTATTGCAGAAGTTTTCTCCAGATCGCATTATTATTGAGCCATCGGGCGTCGGCAAGCTTTCCGATGTAATGAAAGCTGTTGAGGGTGTGGCAGAACACACAGAAGTTGAGCTGGACAGCTCCATAACAGTGGCAGATGCGACAAAATGTAAGATATATATCAAGAATTTTGGAGAATTTTTTAACAATCAGATAGAATATGCGGACACAATCGTGTTAAGCCGTACCCAGAATATAAAGCAGGAGAAGCTTGAAGAGACAGTAAAGCTTTTGCAAGAGCATAATCATAAGGCAGCGATTATCACGACTCCCTGGGATGAGCTTGCTGGCAGCGTGATTTTAGAGGCGATGAATGGAAGAAATTCTCTTGCGGAGGAGCTTATGAGAGAAGAGCATGACCATCACTGCCATCATGATCATGAGGAGGACCATTCTTGTCATCATGACCATGAGAAGGAGCATTGCCATCATGACGAGGAAGATCACGAGCACCATTGTCATCATGATGAGGAAGAACACCATCATGGAGAACATGAACATCATCATGATCATGACAAAGATGGCTGCTGTGGTCATGATCATCACCATCACCATGCAGACGAGGTATTTACAAGCTGGGGTAAGGAGACACCACATAAATTTGACGAAGAAGATCTAAAGAAGGTGATGGAGATTCTGGCAAATCAGACAGACTATGGAACGATTCTGCGTGCAAAAGGAATTGTGGCAGGCACAGATGGCACATGGATGCAGTTTGATCTGGTGCCGGGTGAATATGAGATTCGCAAGGGAAGCCCAGATTATACAGGACGGCTTTGTGTAATTGGCTCAGAGCTTAAGACAGAGGAGCTTTCAAAGCTGTTTCACTTAGAATAAGCATGATAGTTTAATGGAGTTGGAGACGAATATGGAGATACCAGTTTATTTATTTGCTGGTTTTTTGGACAGCGGAAAGACATCATTTATTTTGGAATCTGTTATGGATTCAGAATTTCTTGCAGATGAGAAAACACTTTTGATTGTCTGTGAGGAAGGAGAATGTGAATACGATGAAAAAGAGCTTTTAAAGAACGGAGTATTGCTGAAGGTAGTGGAGTCCGAGGAGGAGTTTACAGCGGAATTTTTGACAGGCTGTCAGGCAGAATATATGCCAGAAAAAGTAGTGATTGAATACAACGGCATGTGGCGTATGGAGAAAATCTTTGGCATGAAGCTTCCGCGAAAATGGGAGATTGTGCAGGTGATCACCACGGTAGATGCCTCTACCTTTAGCTTGTATCTCAATAATATGCGCTCACTTGTGATGGAGCAATTTCAAGATGCCGATCTGGTTGTATTTAACCGCTGCGATGAAAACACACCACTGGCTTCCTATAGAAGAAGTGTAAAAGCGATCAATTCCAGAGCACAAGTATATATGGAAAATGCAGATGGCAGTGAGCCATCACCAGACGAGTCCCTTCCTTTTGATTTAAGTCAGGAGACGATTGAGCTGGAGGATATTGATTTTGGTGTCTGGTATGTGGATGTTATGGAAGAACCACAAAAATACGATGGAAAAACCATTCACATGCGAGTGCAAGTATATAAAAACTCAAGACTTCCCTCAAATTCCTTTGTTCCGGGTAGATTTGCGATGACCTGCTGTGCAGACGACATCCGCTTTATTGGTCCACTTTGCATGGCAACTCCCACAATAGAGCCAAAGGTTAAGAGATTGAAAAAGAGCCAGTGGATTGAATTGACGGCAAAGATTAAGGTGGAATACGCACCTCTGTACAAAGGAGAAGGACCTGTGCTGTACGCAGAGCGGATAGAAGCGGCAGAGGCAGCAGAAGAAGATGTAGTATACTTTAATTAAAAATAATTTGAGAATGGTTCGTGCAGAGAATGACTTATAGTTCTTAAGTCATTCTCTGCACGGTTTTAGATGTGTTGTCTTTCTATTCTTTTTGGGTTATATAGTTATCAGGGAAATATACTTTATGAAAAACATATTTGTATTTTTATTATGTGAATAACGAATGAAATATTTTTGAGAATGGTTCGCCCAGAGAATTGGCTATAGTCCTCCGTC
>CAMUFS010000089.1 GCA_947088195.1 uncultured Clostridia bacterium | reverse complement strand
GAGAACCGCAAGACCGTTCCTATCACTATGACGCAGAGATGGCCTATCCGTGTTCCAAGACCAGCACATGAACGGTTTGCTGCCACAAAGCCTCTTGTCACAGGACAGCGTATTCTTGACACGCTGTTTCCACTTGCAAAGGGCGGGACGGCTGCCGTGCCGGGAGGCTTCGGCACAGGAAAGACCATGACACAGCATCAGATTGCAAAATGGTCTGACGCAGACATTATCGTCTATATTGGATGTGGAGAGCGCGGCAACGAGATGACGCAGGTGCTTGAAGATTTTTCAAAGCTGGTTGACCCAAAATCCGGCAATCCTTTGATGGATAGGACGGTTTTAATTGCAAATACCTCAAATATGCCAGTGGCTGCACGTGAGGCAAGCATCTACACAGGTATCACGCTTGCGGAATATTATCGTGATATGGGGTACCATGTCGCAATTATGGCAGATTCTACTTCTCGGTGGGCGGAAGCACTTCGAGAATTGTCTGGGCGTCTGGAGGAGATGCCGGCGGAGGAGGGATTTCCCGCTTATCTGGCGTCTCGTTTGTCTGCCTTCTATGAGAGAGCCGGCATGATGAGAAATCTGAATGGAACAGAGGGTTCGGTATCCATTATTGGTGCGGTATCCCCACAGGGCGGAGACTTTTCTGAGCCTGTCACACAGAACACAAAGCGGTTTGTTCGTTGTTTTTGGGGCTTGGATAAATCCCTTGCATATGCAAGACACTTTCCGGCAATCCACTGGCTGACCAGCTACAGCGAATATCTGACAGATCTTGCTGCATGGTATGCAGATAATGTCGGAGCAGAGTTTGTTGACAATCGAAATCAGATTGTTGCCATATTAAACCAAGAAAGTAGCTTGATGGAGATTGTAAAGTTAATTGGAAGTGATGTTCTGCCGGATGATCAGAAGCTGATATTGGAGATCGCGCGCGTAATTCGCCTTGGTTTTCTGCAGCAGAATGCCTTTCATCCAGAGGATACCTGTGTTCCCTTGGAAAAGCAGCTTAAGATGATGGAGACGATTCTGTATCTTTATGAGAGAGCGCGGACATTGATCACCATGGGAATGCCAATGTCTATCTTAAAGGAGGATACTATCTTTGAGAAGGTAATATCCATAAAATATGATGTGGAAAATAATGCTCTATATAAATTTGAGGAATATAAAAAGGCTATTGATGCCTTCTATAACAAGGTTTTAGAGAAGAATGGATAAGGGAGGCGCTGATTATGGTAATTGAATATTTGGGCTTGCAGGAGATCAATGGCCCGCTGGTAGCCATAGAAGGCGTATCCGGCGCTTCCTATGACGAGATTGTTGAGATCAATGTGGAGGATAAAGAGAAGAAGATAGGTAGGGTTGTGGAGATTTATGGTGACAAAGCTGTGATACAGGTATTTGAGGGCACAGATAATATGTCTCTTATCAATACCCATACTCGTTTTACCGGACATCCTCTTGAGGTGTCATTGTCTCCTGATATTCTTGGGCGTACCTTTAATGGAATTGGGCAGCCAATCGATGGCCTTGGCGAGATTGTCGCTGAGAAAAAGCTGGATGTCAATGGTATGCCTCTAAATCCGGTGACGCGCGAGTACCCTAGAAATTATATTCGTACCGGAATCTCTGCCATAGATGGATTGACCACCTTAATACGCGGCCAGAAGCTTCCTATTTTCTCCGGGAATGGCCTTCCACACGATCAGCTTGCCGCACAGATTGTAAGGCAGGCCTCTCTAGGAGATGGCTCCAATGAGGAATTTGGAATTATATTTGCGGCGATGGGCGTAAAATATGATGTGGCAGATTTCTTTCGCAGGGCTTTTGAGGAGAGTGGTGTTTCTTCCCATGTGACAATGTTTCTTAATCTGGCGAGCGATCCGGTTGTGGAGAGGCTGATCACGCCAAAGGTTGCATTGACTGCGGCAGAATATCTTGCCTTTGAGCTTGGTATGCATATCTTGGTTATCTTGACAGATATGACGTCGTTTGCCGAGGCGATGAGAGAGGTGTCCTCCAGCAAAGGTGAGATTCCTTCCAGAAAGGGTTATCCGGGCTATCTTTACAGTGAGCTGGCAACCATCTATGAACGTGCGGGTATTGTAGAAGGCGTCAATGGCTCTGTGACACAGATCCCAATTCTCACCATGCCAAATGATGACATTACACATCCAATTCCTGACTTAACTGGCTATATCACAGAAGGACAGATCGTGCTTGACCGGGCTATGAATGGACAATCCATCTACCCGCCTATCAATGTATTGCCGTCTCTTTCCCGTCTGATGAAAGACGGCATTGGGGAAGGTTATACCAGAGAAGATCATCAAGATGTGGCAAACCAGCTTTTCTCATGCTATGCAAAGGTTGGTGAGGCGCGAAACCTTGCATCTGTAATTGGTGAGGATGAACTGTCTCCTCTGGATAAGAAATATCTGGAATTTGGCAATGCCTTTGAAAAAGAGTTTGTCGGTCAGGGCCCCAATGAGAACCGCACCATCCTTGATACACTGGATATTGGATGGAGGCTGTTGCGCCTGCTGCCAAGAGAAGAGCTTGACCGTATCAATACAAAGATACTTGATAAATATTATTAAGCTTACAGCAAAATGAGGTGATGCTATGGACCCGAATACCTTTCCCACCAAGGGTAATTTAATATTGGCGAAAAATTCTCTGGTTCTGGCGGAGCAGGGCTATGAGCTGATGGATAAAAAGCGAAATATTTTAATACGAGAATTGATGGAGCTTATCGAGGAGGCAAAGGGGATTCAGTCAGAGATAGATCAGACGTTTACCCGTGCATATCATGCTCTGCAGATGGCAAATGTGGAGCTTGGCATCACGAATGTACATGAGATTTCCCGCACAGCTCCAGTAGAAAATTCTATCACTATAAAAACGCGAAGTATTATGGGCACGGAGATTCCGCTGGTTGAGCACAGCCCCTCAGACAATACGCCTATCTATGCTTTTTACAGTACTCGAATGTCTCTGGATCAGGCGAGAGAGGAATTTCTTAAAGTAAAGGAGCTGACAATCCGGCTTTCCATGGTGGAAAACTCGGCGTATCGTCTTGCTTCCAACATAAAAAAGACACAAAAACGTGCCAATGCACTTAAAAATATTACGATTCCAACCTATACCGAGAGAGTGAGAAGCATCACCAACGCTCTGGAGGAGAAAGAGAGGGAGGAATTTACAAGATTAAAGGTAATTAAAAAGAATATAAGCGGCTAGTATAAATAAGGCTTGCAGAGCCAATTTCCGTCTGGATAAAACACGAAGCTCTTTTCAAGATACCTTATCTGTGTTACACTATCCATATGTGTGATGATATAAAGATAAAGATTTGTATCACAGAGATGATCTGTGTTACGCAGAGGGTATAACGATGAATTATATTGTATTTGATCTGGAATGGAATCAATCTCCTGATGGAAAAGAGGCGGAGCATCCTTTGCTTCCGTTTGAAATTATAGAAATTGGCGCACAGAAATTGGACGAGCAGCTTGTTCCGGTTGATGCTTTTCACGCGATTATTAAACCTACCATTTATCGAAAGCTTCATCCATGCACAAGAGAAGTGATCGGCATTACGGAGAAGGAGTTAAAACAGGGGAAGCCTTTTGATGAGGTGGGAAGAGATTTTCTTAACTTTTGCGGAAAAGAGTGTACCTTTGCCACATGGGGCCCTATGGATCTAACAGAGCTTCAGCGCAATTTATATTTTTTTCAGCTTGATAATCCTTTACCTTTTCCACTTTTTTATTGTGATGTACAGAAATTATTTAGCCTTGCATTTGAGGATGGAAAGACGCGACGCTCTTTGGAGCATGCTGTGGAGGTGCTTGAGCTTCCACTGACAGAAACCTTTCATCGCGCAGATCACGATGCACTCTACACAGCACGTATATTAAAGCTGATTCAGCCTGAGCTGATAAAGTCCCATTTTTCCGTGGATTATTATCGGACGCCAAATTCCAAAAAAGAAGAGCTGCATCTGCATTATCCCGATTATTATAAATATGTCTCAAGAAAATTTACAGGTCGAGAGGAAGCGATGGCAGACAAAACGGTTACAGCGCTTCGCTGTAATGTATGTGGCAGGGCACTGAGAAAGAAGATACGCTGGTTTTCTGGTAATAATAGAGTCTTTTATGCCCTTGCAGAATGTCCTGAGCATGGTTATGTGAAGGGGAAGCTCCGCATGAAAAAAAGTGACGGTAATACAGTCTTTGTTGTTAAAACTGTAAAAATGACAGATGCCGCTGGCGCCGATAAAATACGGGGTATTCAGGAAGAAATGAGAAAAAAACGCAAAGAGCGCGCGGAGCGCTCAGAAAATTAAGAGGTATTATTTTATCTTAATTTTCTGGTAGGATAATATTTTCTTCTGCGCCGTTTTCGTTCTATAGAGCGAAGGCGGCGTTTTTGTCTGTGTATCCGTTTCCAACGCTCCCGCTGTTGCCGGGTAATGCTATATAGATAACAAAGTCCGATCAAGGCGGAGATGCCTATAATTCCTGCAAGTAAATGCCATACATTGATGGTCAAAAATTTTTTTTGTTCTGCCGCCTTTGTCTCCTTCTCATCCGTGGTCCCTGCTGTGGTTCCAGTTTCCGCTTCCTTGACGCTGGTATTTGAAGTAAATGAAAATTCATTTTGTGTTGTCGAGGTGACATCCAAGGTTGTTCTGCCCACATAATGCCCATGCCACGTATAGATAATATCTGCCATTACATCAGAATCAGTTTCTGATTCAGAGTTATTTCGAAATTCAACAGTTGGCTCTGCCTCAGAGAATAAGGCTCCAGAAGGCAGCATAACAAAACCATCCATATTCAAACCTATCTGCGGATAGGAATTTTCAAAGATAGAATTGGCCGATTCAAAAAATCCACTTCCCTGAAGATTAAACTTTGTCTCATTTTCTGCAATATTATATTTGCTAAAATTATCAAATCCATAATTTAACAGTGCCGTGCTGTCCTCATAAACATTTTGAGAATCGGATTGCATGACTACACAGATCAGCGTAATGCCGTTTCTTTTTGCAAATGTCACTAAAGTATTGCCCGCAACAGTAGTGTATCCTGTCTTGCCTCCAAAGCAGCCATCATAGTGTCTGGAGCCTTTAATAAGCAAAGGATGTAAGGAATTAACGGGACGTTCCTCAACCTGAAGATTTGTGGGTGGAATCATGTAGGAGGTTGTTGAATTAATTTTTATAAATGTTTCATTGGAGACAGCCGCGCGGGAAATCATTGCCATATCATAACAAGAGGTATAGTGCTCCTCATCAGGAAGGCCATTTGCATTATTAAAATGTGTGTCAACTGCTCCTAACTCCTCAGCGCGCTTATTCATCAGATTAACAAAATTATCTATGCTGCCGCTGATATGCTCAGCAAGCGCGTTTGCGACCTCATTGGCAGAAGCAAGCATTAATCCATATAAGCAGTTTTCTACCGTTAAAAATTCTCCCGGCACTATAGCAATATGGCTGGAATTTCTTGGTACAGAGAAAACGGCTTCATCTGAAAATTCTACCATCTCATTCATGGAACAATTCTCGATTGCTAAAATTGCTGTTAAGATCTTGGTAATGCTGGCAGGGTATGCTTGTTGATGCATATTTTTCTCATACAGGACAGTTCCTGTCTCCGCTTCCATCACTACAGCAGAACCGCTGAATATCTCTGGACCAGAAGGCCAGCCTTCGATAGAATTGGATGTGGTGATAATAGGGTATGGTGTAGTTTCCTCAGTAGCTTTAACTGGGAATACGCCTGCTATTATAAGGGTGCAGATCAGATATAATGTCAAAAATCGGGAATATCGTTTCATAATTTCTCCTTTTAAAAAAAGTCTCTTATGTGATTATAGATGATTTTTGTAGAATGGACAACTGTTATTTGATTATCTATCAATTTAATGAATATATTTTTTAGCTTATATACATAAAGAAGCACAAATAACCCATGTGTATGGGCTATTTGTGCTTTATCTCAAATTGGTTTGTGCATTTATGAACGTATGAAATTAGGAGAGTGAATACATTTTTTGTTATGACAGGGGCTGCTAGCGCAGCCGCCTATTGTCAGTTGATTAGTTCTTGTAGTAGAAAATAGTTACGTTGTTTACCTGTACATCCTTCTCTGCTGTATATTTCTGTCCAGTAGAAGTATATCTCTTAGCACCTGCTGTTACAGTTCTGTTTGCAGCTACATCATCGTATGCTACACCCTTGCTGTCAAAGATTGCGTATGCTTTGTACTCATTATCTGCATTGGTAGGAGTCTCGCTGAAGGTATAACCATCATCCTTTACTGTCACATAACCAATCTGCAGTGCATGAGAAGTTACGCTATCACCGAACTTATCCACAAAGTAGGTCTTGTTATCTTTCTCAACGAATGCTTCTTTTACAAGGGCACCCTTTAAGTTAGAGATAGATCTGTCTGCGTAAGCAGTAACACCGAAGCTGCTTGTCTCGAAGGTCTTAACATTCTCATCCTGTGCAGCCGCATAGTATCTGCCGTTTACGAAGGTCTTATCTTTTGCTTTTCCGTCTCCGTCAAACAAAATATCTACATTTCCACCGGAGTGCTTGTTTACTTTATTTGCTGTGGAAAGGCCCCAGTCCTCACGGCTCTCAATTAATACAGAATCTTTGCTTACATTTGTTACACCTGTAGCCATCGCACCGCTCTTATCTACATAGAAGAAATCAGAGGCTGTGTCTGCAGCTGCGCCATTGTTGAACAAAGTATCTACAATCAAAGTACCTACAGAGTTACCGCTGGAAAGGTTAAGCTCGGACTTAAAGCAGTACCACTCATTGTCAATTCTCTTCCATCCGAAACGATTTGCCTCAGCATCAACATTGAACTTCTTACCGTTGGAATCATAGTAATACCATGTTCTGCTGTCCTTGTTCGGAGCAAGGATACTCTGGTTGTTGTAGTTCTGAGCCCAGCCTACTAACATTGCGCCATTCTCGTCAAAGCCGTAGCGTGCATTGTCAATGGCATGGTCAAAGTCACCTGCTACCATCAAAATGTCATCAAAGTAATACCACAGACCTGCGTCGGACTGAATCCACTCATCATCTGCTGCGGTACCGTTGCTGTGGAAGTATAACCATACGGTATCATAAGCTTCCTGAGGTGTCTTAAACACTGGATTCTGAATATCATCAATAGCGCCCTGTACATCTACTTTGTAATCATACAGAATGTCACTGTTATGGTCGAATCCGTACCAGCCTGTAGCCATCGCACCTGTTGGATTCAGGTAATAAGTCTCTCCGGCGATATATACTAATTCATTCTGTGCCATCAGACCATTTCTATCAAAGTAATACCAGATATTGTCGATTGACTTCCAGCCTGTTACTTTTACATTGTTCTCGTAGTAGTACCAACCGTTGATGTCATTTCCCTGCCAGCCATTATTTTCTGTATTATCAGCCATTGCCATGCTGGCGGAAGCAGCAAACATAGCAGTTGTTAAAAGTACGCCCTTAAGGTTCTTACCTGTTAATCTCATTTTGTTTCCTCCTGAAATGTTTTGTTGTATCGTTGTTACATGAGCTAGTATACGAGAAATTATACACAAATTCAAGAAACTTTCCCTTACGAATCCTTAATTGACAGAAATAAATCCTTATTGAATTATTACAACGAAATCTTCTTGTATAAATTCTATAGAAAATAGAACATTTTTCTAAATTGCTGTAATATAAATGATATAATATTGGAATACGGTGCCAATTCTTCCAGTTTACGCACAATATATTAGGGGATTCTCCTATATAATTTTGTATGGTAGAACCAGAAAAACGCTATTACAAATCAAGCAGGGAAGTCTTATCTTCACCTACTCGTCGCGCGACCTGTGCGCCACGTTAGTGGCATATTTCCTCTGCACAGGTCTGCGCATAAAAAAATAGCACAGAACATAATTTGTGTTCTGTGCTGATTTGTAGAAGGTATTTGTGTTTACTTATAGTAAAAGATTGTTGCATTGCTTACGCCACCTTTTGTGTCATAATCGATTCCGGTGGAGTAATATTTTTTGGAGCCTGCTGATACAGCTCTTCCTGCTGCTGCATTGTCATTGGCGCTGCCCCTGCCATCGAATATTAGATAAGCGCGGTATTCATTGGCAGCATTTGTTCGTTCTTTGGAAAACTCATAACTCAATACACCATTGGTATCCGTCACTGTAACGTAACCAATTTGCAAAGCATAGGATGTCACTTTATCACCGTAGCGATCCATATAATAGGTATTTTGATCCTTTGTGACAAAGCAGTTTTTTACCAGAGAACCTTGAAACTGTACTGGATAGCCGGATACAGCAAAGGTTTTTGTGTCAAAGCTTTTTATGTCTTCATCCTCCAGAGCTGCGTAATAGCGGTTTTTTTCCATTGCGCCAGACACAGCTTTCCCATCCTTGAAGAAAATCTCTATCGTATTGTTGGTATAGTCTCTTACTTTTTTTGAGCTGCCCCAGTCTTCGCGTGTTTCCACATAGCCAGAATCTTTGGAGACGGTGACAACTCCTGTGAGCATTACGCCATCTTTATCTACATAGTAGAAATCTGTGTCATTGTCCGCGGCTGCTGCATTGTTAAATAGGGTATCTACGATTAGAGTGCCCACAGAGCTTCCACTTGCCATATTTAACTCAGATTTAAAGCAATACCATTTTCCATTGATCTTCTTCCAGCCAAAGCCATTGTCAAGAGTGTCCACATCAAATTTTTTTCCGTTGGAGGCATAATAGTACCATGTCGTGCTGGATTTGTTTGGTGCTAAAATAGTTTTGTTGTTGTAATTGTAATTCCATCCTACCAGCATAGCACCATTTTCATCGAAACCGTATCGGTAATTTCCTATTATATGATCAAAATCGGCCTTGACCATCAAGAGTTCATCAAAATAGTACCACAGACCGCTGACATCGGACTGAATCCATTCATCTGTCGCCGCAGTGCCGTTTTTATGAAAGTAGAGCCATACCGTATCATAGGAATCTTCGGCATCCTTAAATACTGGATTTTGTATATTTCTAACTGCCTCATCCACATCAATTTCATAATTATAGATAATATCATCGTCACGGTCAAATTCGTACCAGCCTGTCGCCATAGCGCCGGCAGGGTTAAAGTAATAGGTTTCTCCTGTTATGTATACCAGCTCATCTCTTGCCATGCGGCCAGTTTTGTCAAACCAGTACCAAATGCCCTTTATCTGCTGCCAGCCTGTTACTTTTGCATTATTGTGATAATAATACCAGCCATCTGTGTCATTTCCCTGCCAGCCATTGGCTTTTCCAGCGGCCATCGCTGAGGAAGCACCTGCTATCACAATTCCTGTTGCCAACATAGTTCCCATAATATAATTTCTGAATTTTCTCATATTTTCCTCCTTGCTGCCCTGATAATTTTATGAATAAGAGAGGTCAGAGCTTATTGATTTCTCTGAGGTCTTTGTTGACCTTTGATATAGCAAGTATAGAAAATTTAGCTTCTAAATTCAAGAAATATTTGCTTACAATTCCTTAATTTACAGAAATATCCATTTAAAATTCCTTAATAAAGTAATAAATTTGTATAATATTTTACTTTTTTATAACATTATATTTAATTCTTTTAATTTTTTTAGTATACTTTATACAAAACATAGACTTATAATATTATTTTCGAAAGAGATCCGCAGAACCAAAGCATTGGTATCCTCCGTCACCGCGCTCTCGCTTAGTGAAAAACGTAGCGGATACTAAGCTCGTGAGAAACCTCGCTAAGTGCCGACGTTTTTCAATAGGTTCCTTGAGGATACCAATGCTTTGGTTCTGCTACTTTTTTGGCAGTCCAAATTCGTTATTTATGGAACATATGCTGTAATCACTATATTTAGAAATAGTATCTATCCCTCTCTCAATTATTCTTTTGCTGTTTTTAAATAAAAAATGGAAGAGTCCTATTCCAGCGCAGCCAAGAAAGTAGCCCAGAGAATTGGCTATAGTCCTATGGAACCTATTGAAAA
>CAMUFS010000088.1 GCA_947088195.1 uncultured Clostridia bacterium | reverse complement strand
AGGGACATCTCTGGCAGCGGCTCGCCCTTTGGCTTGCCAAGATGTGAACAAAGAATTACCTTTGCGCCGCCCTCTAACAGTTTTTTGATGGTAGGAAGCGCCCCATCAATACGGTTATAATTCTGGATCACGCCATCCTTTAACGGAACATTAAAATCACAGCGCACCAAAACCTTTTTACCAGATACATTTGTCAAATCGTCTACTGTTTTCTTACTAAGCATGGGAACCATACTCCTTTCTAAAAATAATATCTTTGTGTTTTTCTATACCGCCATCCATCAGGAAAAATCTTACAATCGAGTAGGGGATGCTTTTCTCACCTACTCGCGCACTGGGCACTCGTCAGCTTCGCTGACAATATTCCTTTGTGTGCCCGTGCGCATAGCGAAAGGGCCCGGTCCATACGACCGGACCCTTTAAGGTCTTTTTATAAAATTAGCCTAACTCAGAGAAGAACTTAATGGTGCGAACCATCTGGCTTGTGTAGCTGTTCTCATTGTCATACCAGGATACTACCTGAACCTGAGTATTTCCATCCTCCATTGGAGCTACCATGGTCTGTGTTGCGTCAAAAATAGAACCATATGTGCTTCCAACAATATCAGAAGAAACAATCTCATCTGTGTTATATGCAAAGGACTCTGTAGCTGCTGCCTTCATTGCTGCGTTGATCTCATCCTTTGTGACAGCACCCTTCACTACAGCTACAAGGATCGTGGTGGAACCAGTAGGAGTAGGAACACGCTGTGCAGAACCGATAAGCTTTCCATTTAACTCAGGGATAACAAGTCCGATTGCCTTAGCAGCACCTGTGGAGTTTGGAACGATATTACATGCACCTGCACGGCTTCTTCTCAAGTCACCCTTTCTCTGAGGACCATCCAGAATCATCTGATCGCCTGTGTAAGCATGTACTGTTGTCATAATACCACTCATAATTGGTCTGCAGTCATTCAATGCCTTAGCCATAGGTGCCAGACAGTTTGTTGTACAGGAAGCTGCGGAAATTACAGTGTCCTCTGGCTTTAATGTCTTATGGTTTACATTGTATACAATAGTAGGAAGATCATTGCCTGCCGGAGCAGAAATAACAACCTTGCGTGCACCTGCCTTAATATGAGCAGAAGCCTTCTCCTTAGAGGTATAGAAGCCTGTACACTCAAGAACTACGTCAACTTTCAGATCACCCCAAGGAAGCTCTGCTGCATTTGCTTTCTTGTAGATAGTAATCTTCTTGCCATTTACTGTGATGGAGCCCTCGGTATCACCCTCGCCCTCCTCAAAGCCTACGGAATCAGCATACTTGTACTTACCCTGAGAAGAGTCATACTTTAACAAGTGTGCTAACATCTTAGGGCTTGTCAGGTCATTGATTGCCACTACCTCGTAACCTTCTGCATCAAACATCTGTCTGAATGCAAGACGGCCAATACGGCCGAATCCATTGATTGCAACTCTTACTGCCATTTTCAATTCCTCCTATATATTAATAAGTTTGTTAAAGAAAAATCAATCCATAGATATTCTACCTAATTTATCTAAAAATATCAAGACTAATTTACATATAATTTCCAACATTTTTTAAAGGAATACTTGTGAAAATTATCTAAACCGCATAAATCGTCTACATCTCGTCCTTCACATAACCTGCGATATTATAAGCATGATCGGACATTCTCTCCAGATTGCTCACTATATCCAAAAACTGCACGCCGGCAGATGGCTTACATTCATTGTTCGACAGTCTTAATATATGCTTCTCACGAAGCTCTTCCTCCAATGTATCAACCATATCCTCATATTGGCTCACCTTTCGCAATGATTCCATGCTATTTGTCTCCCTCGCATCAATCGCGTAGGCGAAAGACTCCACCACTCTGCCGCCAATTTCCACCAAATCTGCGATCGCGGTCTCAGAAAAGACCAGATCATGCTCCACCAGATATTTGGATATCTCAGCAATATTCTCCGCGTGATCACCCACACGCTCAATATCACTGATGGTATAAAACAGATTATTAATCACAAGCTTCTGCTCCTCTGTCAACGACAGATTGTTGATCTTTACAAGGTATGCCGTCAAAAGCTTCTCTAAATTATTGATGGTGTCCTCTGTCTGAAATACCTTTTCAATCAGTTCTGCATCCCGATCCATAATAGAATTAACTGCATCAATCGAATTTTGCAGTGTCACCTTGCCCATATGAACCACCTCGCCAAGCACAGCGTCCACCGCTGCCGATGGTGTCTTTAACAGACGAATATCCAGATGTCTGCCAACCAGACCCTCCACCTCCAGCATCTCGTCGGCTTCTTCCTTACTCACATCCTTAATAATAAGCTGTGACAAATTGACAAGCTGCTTTGCAAATGGGAACAATATCGCTGTATTGAGGAAATTAAATATGGTATGGAAGATAGAGATCTCCACACTATTAATATTATGATGTGCAAAATCTGGCCGCAGTAAAAATACAATATAAAGAACTGTGCCAAATATCAGCGCACCAATCACATTAAACATCAGATGGATTGCCGCGGCACGTTTTGCGTTCTTCCCAGCACTTGCACTGGATAAAATCGCAGTAAAACAAGATCCAATATTCTGTCCTAAGGTGATAAAGATCGCCGCATTGGTTGTCACCACCCCATTGAGGGCAAGCGTCTGCAAAATACCAACTGACGCGGAAGAGCTCTGTAAAAGCATTGTCACCAAAGCTCCGATTATAACACCCAAAAATGGATTTCCTCCCAGAATGCGAAATGCTGTCGAAAAAATGGGAGCGTCCGTAAATGGAGAGATAGAATCTGACATGAAATCAAGACCAATAAAGAGCAGCGCGATTCCCACTAATATCTCTCCCGCCATTACTTTTCTCTGGCTTTTGCAAAACAGCAACATCAGCGCGCCAATTCCAATAAGCAAGGGTGCATAGAAAGCTGGCTGCATCACTTCAAAAGCGTCTCCAAGCTGACTGAGTGAGACGATCCACGCCGTGATTGTCGTTCCAATATTAGCTCCCATAATCACGCCAACCGCCTGCGTAAGTGTTAAAATTCCTGCATTGACAAAACCGACCACCATAACGGTAGTGGCACCGCTGCTCTGAATAATCGCCGTTATCAGAGCACCAACTAAAATTGCCATAATCCTGTTATTTGTCAAAAATCCTAATAGCTTCTTTACTCTGCTTCCGGCTGATTTTTGAAGCCCGTCCGCCATAATGTGCATACCATACAGAAACATCCCTAAGCCACCCATAAACTGAAATACAGCTTGGACACTTTCCATCGTTGTCATCCTTTACCTCCGTCTCTCCCTGAAAACAGATATTTTTTAACATTTTCTTAAGATTATCTTTACTCGTACATAATAATAGTATCATACTATAATTCTTTTTCAAGTGATTTTTTTCGAGCTTTCTTTTATCGGTTTATAGTTTTTCAGAGAGGTTGAAAGAAAGCCTTGTGATTTTCAAAAACTGTAATATAAGAAAACCCACATTCCAGCAGCATTTCACGCACTTTTGGAAAGAGCCATGCAATATGTTCTGGGGTGTGACTATCCGAACCGACGGTGAGAATTTCACCTCCAAGCTCCCGATAACGGCAAAGAATTTTTTTATGCGGATTTGGATAATCTCCGTGAAAAAAGCCAGCCGTGTTCACCTCAATGCCTTTTCCCTTTGCTATTAGTGTGCGCAGACATTCTTCTATTATTTCCATATAATCCTCACAGCGATAGATAAAATCTTTCGCTGGACAATAGCGAACAATATAATCCAAATGCCCATATATATCAAAGTCAGAAAAAGCATGGATATTTTCCAGCACGGCTTCAAAATAATGCCGCACGATTGTCTCTGGTTTCTTTCCCTCCCAAAATATAGGATAATAAGGATCCGCATTATCAATAATATGGGAGGAGCCAATCACAAAATCAAAAGGATATGCCTTGACAAAGGTGTGAAGCTTCTCAGAAAGATGGGGCTGCAAGCCAAGCTCTACACCGATCCGCACAGAAATATGGTCGGCATACTCCTCTTTAAGCGCAGTCAGCGAAGAAAAATATTCTTGCACATCAAACAAAAAAAAATCCGGCTGATCCGGGTAGTCAAAATCCATATGATCGGTGATGCATATTTCTGGGAGAGAAAGAGAAATCGCACGATTAAGCACATCTCTCACAGAAGCATCGCTATCTCCAGAAAAACTGGTATGTACGTGATAGTCGGGCAATGATATTTGCATATAATCCTCATTTCTGTACCATATCAGCCAGAATAGAGCATGTTTGAAAATTTACTTTCCCAAGATTATCCTATATCCTTAGAACCATAAACCTTCAAACAAGCTCCGAGCAAAATGCCCGCTGGCTGAGTATTATCTCTTAATTACTGATTTAAGTTTAATGTCAGATGTCTCGGAAGTCCATCTGTCATAATTGCGGTAAGCTCTGCCTGAATCAATGGCTTGATATAACCGATAAATGGAGGCATCACAAAGTCTCCTGTCTCATTGATCCACTCCCTTGGAACTTTCTTCTCCACATTTGCTATCTTATGTACATCATAGATGTCTGTCACGCAGATATATGGCTCATCGGACACTCTCTTTAATGTGATCATCATGCCGTTTGCTCCTTCAAAGGCAGCCTTTACTGCGGCTCCTCCTACCTGAAATGCCTCTGTGATATCTACACGTGAGGACAGATGGGCAGCACATCTTTGAAGTGTGCTGATCTCGATCGCCCTGCTCTTGCAGCCAAATGTCGATGCCACCTTATTTGCCAGATAACTTGCCGCTCCAGTCAAGGTACGATGTCCAAAGGAGTCCACTTGGCTGACATTCTCCGTAAGCTCGCAGACATATGTGCCATCGGACATATGGATTCCCTCTGACACAGCGATCACAAGAGATGTTTTCTCTTTTAAAAGCTTCTGCACCTTTGTCAAGAAGCTATCCATATCAAAATCAACTTCAGGAAGGAAAATCATATCTGGACCTTCACAGTCCTCACAGCATGCAAGTGCTGTCGCACCTGTCAGCCATCCTGCATTACGTCCCATAACCTCCATCACGTTTACTTGGCTTGTGCCATATACCAAACCATCTCGGATAATTTCCTTTGTGATAGAACCGATATACTTTGCAGCACTTCCATAGCCGGGGGTATGATCGGTCACGGCAAGGTCATTGTCAATCGTCTTTGGAACTCCCATAAAATGGATGTCGCTCCCTATCTCTTGCCCATAATCATAGAGCTTTTTAATAGTATCCATAGAATCATTTCCGCCGATATAGAAGAAATATTCAACCTCCAATTTTTTCAGTATCTCAAATATTTTTTCATACACCTCTGGCTTATCTGTGTATTCTGGCAATTTATAACGGCAGGAGCCAAGGAAAGATGACGGTGTGCGCTTTAAAAGCTCAATATCCAGATCGCTTCTTATATGCTCGGAGAGATCCACGTATTTCTCCTGCAAAAGTCCCTGAACACCGTGAAGCATACCATATACTTTTCCCGCTCCTCTATCCTTTGCAGTCTTATACACACCCACGAGACTGGAGTTGATAACTGCTGTTGGTCCTCCTGACTGCCCTACAATTACATTACCTCTCTTTTCTGCCATTTGTAACATCCTCCTATTTTGATATTATATTTAATATTTCAAGCAGCTCCTCCTGTGTCACAGAAGAAAGTCCGCTTTCTGTCCCTCCCATAATCTGCTCTGCAAGCTCGCGCTTCCTCTCTTGAAGCCGAATAATAGCCTCCTCTATAGTTCCTTGCACCACCAGCCTAATCACCGTCACTGTCTGTGTCTGCCCAATGCGATGTGCGCGGTCCGTCGCCTGATTCTGGGCAGCTAGATTCCACCACGGATCGTAGTGAATGACCATATCTGCTCCTGTTAGATTAAGCCCTGTGCCGCCCGCCTTTAAAGAAATTAAAAATACATCCCGCTCCCCGGCATTAAAGCGCTCTGATAACAAAAGTCTGTCCAATTTTGGTGTCGAACCTGTCAATTCAAATGTCTTAATATCTCTTTTCTCCAAAGCCTGCCGGATTCGCTCAAGCATAGTTGTAAACTGGGAAAACACCAATAACCGATGCCCTGCACCAATTCCTTCCTCTATCAATTCCAGCAAAGCTTCAAGCTTTGCGGAGCCTCCCTTATAATTATCATAGCACAGCGCGGGATCGCAACAAATCTGCCGCAGCCGTGTCAATGCTGCCAGCACTTGTATTCTTTCTTTTTGATATTCCTCTGGTGTGCTGCTCAAAAGCTCTTCTCTCACCTTAGAGGCATACGCTTGATACAATTCTTCCTGTTCCGTATCCATGCGGGAATACACCACCGTTTCCAACTTTTCTGGCAGATCCTCAAGCACATCTTTCTTTAAGCGTCTCAGCACAAATGGCTTGATTAGCATCTGAAGCCGCCTCTCTGCTCTGCTATCTTTATCTCTCACAATGGGAATTTCAATCTCTTCTCTAAAATAAGAATAAGAATACAGATATCCCTTCATCAAATAATCAAAAATACTCCACAGCTCAGACAGCCGATTCTCTATTGGCGTTCCCGTCAACGCAAAGCGATGCTTGGCATGAATTGCTTTTACCGCCTTCGCTCCCTGTGTAGAATGATTCTTAATAACCTGCGCCTCATCTATAATCTGATAAGAAAACTCCATCTCCATATACAGCGCAATATCGCGCCGAAGCAATTCATAAGAAGTGATATACACCTCTATATCATTTTTTAAAAAGCTTTGTCTTCGCTCCTTCTCGCTTCCACTCACCACTAACACACTAAGTCCCGGCGCAAAACGATGTAATTCATTCTCCCAATTAAAGATCAAGGACGCCGGACAAACAATCAATGCGGGCTTCTTAAGCTCCTTCCTTGCAGACAACAATAGAGCAATGACCTGTACAGTCTTTCCAAGCCCCATCTCATCTGCCAGTATTCCTCCAAATCCCCACTGGCTTAGCGCCTTCAGCCAACAAAAACCAGCCTCCTGATACCCTCTCAAGGTTCCCACAAATCCCTCCGGCTCTTCTGCCTCACTGCAAATATCCCCAAAACTAAGGACAAACTGCTTAAATTCATAGCTTTTTATCGCTCTTTGCTCATTCAGTATCTCATCCAAATACATTGCCCGATAAATAGGAACAGAGAGTTTGTCCTTCACAAGATCCCCAGCCGTCAATTTTAGTCCTTTTGCCATCTCAAAAAAAGTTATGAGTGCTGTATCCTCTATTTTTATAAATTCTCCCTTTTTCAGGCGATAATATCTTTTCTTTAAATGATAATTTTTTAATATCCCCTCAAGCTCTTCTTTCTGTAAACCTCCAGAATCTAGCGCAAGCTCCAACATAGCTCCCTTTACGGACACCCCCACGGAAAATTTAGGGGATGGCACAATGCGGATTGTTTTCAATGCTTCTGACAGATATACCTCCCCTAGCTGCAAAAATTGATCCATGCCCTCATCCAGAAGTCGGAATATCTCCTCTTCATTATACAACAAAAGCATCCCGCTGTCCAAATCATAATACTTAAAATATTTCTCCACCGTCTGACGGATTCTATATTCTCCGGGATAGTCTCTGCAAATATGCACAGGAACACTGTTTCCCTTCACCGGATTAAAGGAAAAATCATCATAACTAAGCTTCTCCTCACAAACCACTGCCCCATCTTCACTGACATCAAAAGAAAACGTTACTTTTACTGGCTTTGGTATATAGGGCGCAAGGTCAATTCCATCTGTATCAAGCTCGACAAAATCTCTTACACATGGCAAAAGCTGTCCACAAAGCTTTGACATATCATGCCTGCTAATCTCATAGGAAACCGTCTTTCCCAAACTGCCTGCCTCTCTCAGAAAAACCCGCATAGCCGCCGTATATGCCTGACCGGTACAATAAATCCTATTGTCCTTCACCACATACAGCCGCCGCTCTCCCTCCATCACTGTCACCATCTCATCCATGAAAAGCCGAAAACCTCCCTGAGCCTTTCTAAGATACAGATGAAGCCTTGGCTCCTCCTCCACTACCTCGGTGGTGTATTCCTGTCCAGCATAATTTACAATCTTAATGCTATCCCCCATATACAAGGACATAAATCGATCTGTCAGCTCCTTTGAAAGACAAAGCTCCCTACATTTAAATCCTGTATCGGAAAGATAAGGATGGTACTGACGATAATACCTTAGCTCCCTCTCCACCATCTCCATAACAAAAAAAAGTAACTGCCTATTATCCTCCTCAAAGCTCCACTCCGCATGTACAAAATCTAAAAATTTACCATATTGTGCTGTTTCCTTTGCTTTCATGCGAAAATAAAACTCCGTCAGATCCTTAAGAATGTAGGATTTACTATAGCTGCCAATACGAAAGCTCACCGTTGTCTTTCCATTTCCCACACCAAGTATTGGTATCAGCCTTACCCTTCCTTCCTGATGTCTCTGCATTAATTGTGTAATGCCTTGTTCTCCGTACTCTTTCAATATCTTTTGCATCACCGGAGAAGTTGTGAGCTCCATCTGCCCTTTGCGGTTGATCATAAAACAATAGGCGATGGAAGCGGCTGCAATATGACGACATAGTCCTGAACGGCACGCCATACAGCTACAATGCCAGCTATGAAAATCTCCATTTAAAAGACTTACTCTCACCTCATAGTTATTTCCCGCTTCTCTGACATGTGCCTTTAATGTCACCTCACCCTTCCAAAAGCTCTGTACCATATCAAGCTTTGTAAAAGGCTCAAGTGCCTGCCCAGCTATATACTCATCCTGCCCAGAACACCTTTTGCTAATTGTCTCTAGTGTAAACATGCTATATAATCGTCCCTCCGGCAAGCACATACTCACCATGATATAATACCAATGCCTGTCCGGGCGTCACAGCCCTCTGCGGCTCATCAAAAACACACTCTAAAATATCTCTTTCCCTCTGGTATAGACAGCATGGTGCTCCTCCATGATTATAGCGGATCTTCCCAACCGCTCTCATCCCATCTGTGATCGCAGCCTCTGCCATAAAATTAAGCCTGTCCGCTAACACACTTTTTGCATATACCTGCGTTCCATCTCCAATCACTACTTCATTGGTCTCTGGACGTATGGCAAGCACAAACACAGGATACCCCATAGAAAGCTTCAGTCCCTTTCTCTGCCCAACCGTATAATGGATAATTCCTCTATGTTTTCCAATAATCTCTCCCTCTGGTGTCACAAAGTTTCCTTCTGGCAGTTTTTTTCCAAGGCTCCTCTCAATAAATCCTGCATAATCCTGATCTGGCACAAAGCATATTTCCTGACTGTCAGGCTTATATGCCACCTTAAGTCCAATTTTCTCCGCAATCTGGCGCACCTGCGCCTTTTCATAGATACCCACCGGAAAAAGTGTACGAGAAAGCTGCTCCTGCGTTAAGTTATACAGCGCATAGGTTTGATCCTTCGCTACTGTAGTGGCTTTTCTTATGCTGTATCTGCCATTGGAAAGCTTCTCCACGCGCGCGTAATGCCCTGTCGCAATATAATCCGCACCGATCGCAAGACTACGGCTTAAAAGAGCTTCCCACTTTATATACCGATTGCAGGCAATACATGGATTTGGTGTTCTCCCAGCACAATATTCTGCCACAAAATAATCCACCACTGACTGTTGAAACTCCTTCTTAAAATTCATCACATAATGAGGAATCCCAAGCATCTGCGCCACTCTTCTGGCATCCTCCACAGCCAGAAGTCCACAACAGCCATCCTCCGAGAAAGAATCCTCCCCCTGCCAAAGCTGCATGGTCACTCCAATAACCTCATACCCTTGCTCCTTCAACAAATATGCTGCAACAGAAGAATCCACTCCCCCTGACATGCCAACCACTACCTTTTTCTTCTCCATAACACCATCCTTAAATCCATTATCCACCGATTTTTATTCCATAATAGTATAACATATATTCGTTCGTTTTACCACGCTATTTTACAAGTTAAGTATACTTTATACAAAACGTAGCATCTTATTATTTTCAAAAGAGATCCGCAGAACCAAAGCATTGGTATCCTCCGTCACCGCGCTCTCGCTTA
>CAMUFS010000087.1 GCA_947088195.1 uncultured Clostridia bacterium | reverse complement strand
TGAATGAATAGATAAAATATATTAATATTATTTATAGAAAGAACACAGGCAGGGGCTAAGTCATTTCCCTGCCTGAAATTAGTTTTCTCTATAATAATGTAACCGCGTCTTTAAAGGAAGCGCACGGATCAGCTCCCGCCTCAATTCTTCCACGGATTGGTATCTTTGACATGGAGAGAACATGGTGCAGCGCGTAATAATATGATTGATTTTTCGGTGTTTTGCCTGATTGCTAAAATGTTCTTCTGTGTGGTGGAAGGCTCTGCAGTAGATAAGCTCATATAAGATCACTCCCATACTATAAATATCACTTCTTTCATCTGTCTGAGAAAAACCGAATTGTTCTGGCGGGGCATATTCAGCAGTTCCAAGTCGTCTGGTGTCACAGCGCGCATTTGGCTTGTAGATTCTTGCCGCGTCAAAATCAATGATTTTGACTGTCTGATCGTTGGTGAGCAATAGATTCCACGGTGTCAGATCTCTGTGTATCACGGGCGGAGAGAAATGATGCAAACAAGCTATACCACTACATAGCTGCAGCATTACATGAAGAGCCTCCTGTGGAAAGAAGGCTCGCTCTGACAAGATATCTGCCAGCATACGGCCTTCTATATATTCTTCTGCCACAAGCAGATATTCGTTTCGCTGTTCCAGTTCATAAATTTTGGGAAAATGTTGGCTCTGAATCAGGGATAGGCGCTGATACACAGAGAAGAGATCACTGGAAAGCTCTTTAATTATAATTTTTTTTTCCGTTCCATCTATTTTATTGCTATCGTCGATGTCGGCAAGAATAATTCGACTTTTTTTGCTGTGCTTGATAATCTGGCTGTCAGTGATTTTATCAATAATGCTCATGTCAATGCCGCTTCGTCATGGTTTGACAACAGGATATTGCACTGCATAACATTCATCTGTTGTCCTATTGCATAAATAATAAAAGCATCTCTTTGATTTTTTGCATAGAGAGAGGCATAGCCAAAAATCTTTAAGCTCTCTTGTATTTCCTCCAGAGGAAGCTTTATGGCAATTAATAGAGCGATAAATTTGTCGCGAGTTGGATGCTTCAGCCCTGAAAAAATCTGATAAGCATAAGATGGATTCAGGCAAGAAGAGCGTATGACAATAGATTTTTTGCGTTTGCAGCGGTGAAGCAAATCTTTTAGATACTGCGGCATATTAGGAGAATAAAAGTAAGAGGAATTACATTCCATATAGTATACAATATTTTTTGTATGCCGAAGTTCATGAAAGAGTTCTTCTGTAGTTTTCGTCATGACAGGTTCCTTTCCTTTTTAATTGGCCTGTATAAATAGGCATGTATGCTTTTCTATTATTATAGTTATTTTCATGACTATAGTCAAGTATAAGACTATAAAGTATTCTAATACTATAATATGGAGGCTTTGACATGATAGACTATAGTCCTTTTTGGGAAACATTGCATGGATCAAAGGAGACGACGTACACTCTGATAATAAGACATCATATCTCCAGTGCTACCATCGACAAGCTACGAAAGAATAAACCTATGAATACAACAACAATCAATGATCTATGCCGGATTTTGGACTGCCGTATTGAGCAGATTGCGCAATATATTCCATCAGAAAAAGATCAGATTTTATAATTTTAAGAAAAAATTTATGATATTGTGCTGTGAGTATAACAAATTCCTTTTCATTTATGATACGATTCAAACTGTATTCGAATACAATTCAAAGGAAAGGAAGATGTGTAATGAAGAAACGAGCAGTACTCAAGGTACTCGCTATGCTGCTGGCAGTTGTTATGGTAAGCAGTAATGTATTCGCGGCGGCTGACAAATCAGACGGTGCGTCTAATTCTGTGACTTCAAGAGCAGCGGAGACTGGAGAAACTATTACCATCGAGGTTTCAGGTGGGGCGACACTTAACGAAGATAAAACGGCAGTGATAATTAGCACACAGGCAGTTACTGGTACATCTGCAACTGTGTCCGTGTCAGGCTATGCTTCTATATCAAATAATTATTTAGTATATAAGAGCATACAAGAATTAGATGGAATATTTGGCGCGCCTTCTTTTGCGGATGGTAAAATAACAGTAGCTATTTCTGATGTAACAGAAGGTACTTATACAATTCCTGCTCAGTATTTTGCTTGGGAGAATGGAAATGGTGAATTGGTGTACTCTGTAGAGATAACTGTGACAGCGACTGCAGATACAGAGACTCCAACCGATCCAGAGGAGCCATCAACCCCAGAGGAGACAAGTCCAAGTGATCCAGAGGAGACGACAACTCCAGCAGAACCAGAGGAGCCATCAACTCCAGGTGAGACAACAGATCCAACTGATCCGACCGAACCATCAAAGCCGGTTGAGGTGGAGGATGCTGAAAAGAAGTTAGAGGAAGTATTAGAGAACGAGGCCCTTACAAATTTGGATGCTAATTCCAGTGAAGAAGAGAAGGAATCTGCTGCTGCAGTTATTGAAGAGGCAGTGCAAGATCTGGTAGAGGACAAAGAAAAATTTGCAGAAGTATTAAGAAGTGAAGAAGGCCAGAAGGCACAGGAGCTTTACCAGAGCTTAGATGAAAAAGCTAAGATTGCAAAGAATGTAGAAATCGTACATAACATAACTGTAAAAGATACAGTTGTGCCAAACAACCAGATTAAAGTAACAGGTCTTGCTCTTGCTGCTGAAAAAGGAAAGAAGGTAGGTCTTGCTGTTACAGAGGCAACAGGAAGTACAAAAAAACCAGTTCCATCTTCTTACAATGCTTCCACAGCAGTACAGTTGGATATTAAGCTTGATGGAATTTCAGGAGCACCATCTGTTCCAATCACAATTACAATGCCAATACCAAAGGGACTTGGCAAAAATGTGAAGCTGCTTCATTATCATGGTGACAGCACAACTGGAAAAGAACTGAAGATAATAATTAAAGGTAATACAATTACCTTTACTGTAACAGATTTTTCAACCTTTATGTTTGTGGAGGCTAAAACTACAACACCAACTGAGCCATCCAATCCAAGTAAACCATCCAGACCAAGTGGCAGCTGGAGCAGTAGCTCATCTTCAAGTAGTTCTTCCTCAAGTGTAAGCTCATCTGTGAAGATTAATACATGGATAAAGAGCGCAACTGGCTGGAAGCTTCGTCTTGCAAATGGCACATATCCAGTATCTCAGTGGCTGAACCTAAACAATATGTGGTATTTCTTTGATGGTGAAGGCTTTATGGCAGAGGGCTGGAAGATGATCGACAGCAAGTGGTATTATTTGAATCCAACAGAAGGAAATATGGCAGAGGGCTGGAAAGCAATCAATGGCAAGTGGTATTTCTTAAATCCTACTGATGGTTATATGGCAGAAGGCTGGAAGATGATCGACGGCAAATGGTATTATTTCAATCCATTAACTGGAGATATGGCAACAGGCTGGAAGAAGCTGGATGGCAAATGGTATTATATGACACCAGACGGAGATTGTCTGATGAACACAGTAACACCAGATGGCTATCAGGTAGACAGCAATGGAGCGATGGTATCCAAGTAAAATCGTAAGATTGTTGATAGAATAAAAGGAGAGTCCTGCCAGAAGTGGACATCGGTATTCAAGGGCTATGGTGACATAGTCCTTGAAGTTTTTTATGTGCAGAGGCGCGCAAGGAATTATGCTGCTATCGCGGCACGCGCCTCGCACGGCGAGTAGGGGGATAAAGATTTCCCTACTCGATTGCACATGGGCACCGAAAGGAAGTAGTCAGCGAAGCTGACAGGTGCCCGGCGCGCGAGTAGGCGAGAAAAGCATCTCCTACTCGATTACGCAGACCTGTGCAGAGGAAATATGCCACTAATGTGGCGCACAGGTCGCGCGGCGAGTAGGGAGATAAAGACTTCCCTACTCGATTGCACACAGACACCCAAAGGGAAATATTGGGTGGTCCTTTACAATTACCATATAAGAACTCATGGACAGAAACGCCAAAATATGATATAACCTTAGATAAAATGATATAAAATATGATAGTGTAAGTTAGTTAAACGAGGAGGATTTATTATGGAGCAGAGCAAAATCAGAAATTTTTGTATTATTGCCCATATTGATCATGGAAAGTCTACTCTGGCAGATCGTATTATTGAGAAAACAGGACTTCTGACAGAGAGAGAGATGCAGGCACAAGTGCTGGATAATATGGAATTGGAGCGAGAGAGAGGAATTACAATCAAGGCGCAGGCAGTGCGGATTGTCTATAAGGCACAAGATGGAGAAGAATATATTTTTAATCTAATTGATACTCCCGGACATGTAGATTTTAATTATGAGGTCTCTCGCAGTTTGGCGGCATGTGATGGAGCTGTGCTTGTGGTGGACGCCGCACAGGGAATTGAAGCACAGACCCTGGCAAATGTATATCTCGCGCTGGATCATGATCTGGAGGTGCTTCCCGTTATCAATAAAATTGATCTTCCCAGTGCGGAGCCAGCGCGCGTGATTGAGGAGATCGAGGATGTGATTGGGCTTGAGGCACATGATGCGCCGCAGATATCGGCAAAGACAGGGCTTCATGTGGAGGAGGTGTTGGAGCAGATTGTAAATAAGCTGCCGGCGCCAAGTGGTGATCCAAATGCGCCGCTTCAAGCACTGATTTTTGACTCTGTCTATGATTCTTATAAAGGTGTTATTGTATTTTTCCGCGTGAAAGAAGGGCGTGTGTCAAAGGGCACAAAAGTGAAGATGATGGCAAGCAATGCTGTCTATGAGGTGGTGGAAGTGGGGTATTTCGGTGCAGGGCAATTTATTCCATGTGAGGAGCTGTCTGCCGGTATGGTTGGGTATCTTACCGCAAGTATTAAAAATGTGAAAGATACCACGGTAGGAGATACGATCACAGATGCGCAGAATCCATGTAGAGAGCCTCTTCCGGGGTATAAGAAGGTGAATCCTATGGTGTATTGCGGCATGTATCCTGCGGATGGAGCAAAGTATCCAGATCTGCGGGATGCGCTGGAGAAGCTTCAGCTTAATGATGCTTCTTTGCAATTTGAGCCAGAGACTTCCATGGCACTTGGATTTGGTTTTCGCTGTGGTTTTTTGGGACTTCTTCATTTAGAGATTATACAGGAGCGTCTGGAGAGAGAGTATAATCTTGATCTTGTGACAACAGCGCCAGGTGTTGTGTATAAGGTGCACAAGACAAATGGGGAGGTAATTGAGCTCACCAATCCTTCCAATCTGCCCAATCCTTCGGAGATCGATTATATGGAAGAGCCGATGGTAAGCGCGGAGATTATGGTGACAACAGAATTTATCGGTCCGATTATGGATCTGTGTCAGGAGAGGCGCGGTGTTTATCTTGGCATGGAGTATATGGAGGAGACAAGGGCACTTTTAAAGTATGATCTTCCTTTAAATGAGATCATTTATGATTTTTTTGATGCATTGAAATCTCGCTCCAGAGGATATGCTTCTTTTGATTATGATATGAAGGGATATGCGAAGTCTGAGCTTGTTAAGCTGGATATTTTGATCAATAAGGAGGAGGTGGATGCACTTTCCTTTATTGTGTACAGTGGGACAGCCTATGAGCGAGGACGAAAGATGTGCGAGAAGCTAAAGGAAGAGATACCAAGACATTTATTTGAGATACCTATACAGGCGGCAATCGGCAGCAAGGTGATCGCTAGGGAGACCGTGAAGGCGATGAGAAAAGATGTCCTTGCAAAATGTTATGGTGGTGACATCAGCCGTAAGAGAAAGCTTTTGGAGAAGCAGAAGGAGGGCAAGAAGCGTATGCGCCAAGTGGGAAATGTGGAGATTCCCCAGCAGGCGTTTATGAGTGTGCTAAAGTTGGATGACAGATAAAAAAGGGATTTATATTCACATTCCATTTTGTGTAAAAAAGTGCAAGTATTGTGATTTTCTTTCTGCTCCAGCATCGGAGGAGGAGAGGGAGGTATATGTTGGATATTTGCAGGAGGAGATACGTGCCTATAAGGATTATGGATTTTGCGCAGATACAATTTTTTTTGGCGGAGGTACGCCGTCTCTTTTGTCAGCAGAAGCAATAGAGAAATTAATGAGAGAGATAAGGACATCATTTTGTCTCGAATCCAAGGCTGAGATTACAATGGAGTGTAATCCAGAGACGGTGGACAAAGATAAGCTTTCTGCCATGCGCGGTGCAGGGATTAATCGAATTAGCTTTGGCCTTCAATCTGCTATAGATCGGGAGCTGGAATTGCTTGGAAGGATTCATAATTATAAGCGGTTTTTGGAGGCATATAGGGAGGCACGCTGTGCAGGGTTTGATAATATTAATGTGGATCTGATGTCTGCCATTCCGGGACAAACGGAGGACACTTGGGAGAGAACGCTTAAGGAAGTGCTCTCTCTGCAGCCAGAGCATATTTCTGCTTATAGTCTGATATTGGAGGAGGGCACGCTGTTATATGAAAAGCAAGAGGAGCTTGTGCTGCCAGATGAGGAAGAAGAGCGCCGCATGTATTACAGGACAAAGGAAATTTTGGCACAGGCCGGATATGTGCGGTATGAAATATCCAATTATGCGAAAGCTTCTTTTACCTGCCGCCATAATCTAAAATATTGGACGGGACAGGAGTATATTGGTTTGGGTTTGGGGGCTTCTTCTTACCTGTCAGGAGTTCGTTTTCACAATCCTTCTTTGATGGGGGAATATAGCAGGGACTGCATGAATTTGTCTGCACTTAGAAGGGAGGAGCAAAAACTCTCTGTTAAGATGCAGATGGAGGAATTTTGCTTTTTGGGACTTCGCCTGACAGAAGGAGTTAGCAAGAAAGATTTTGAGGAGCGTTTTGGAGTGCCAATGCAGGCGGTTTATAAAGATGTGTTAGAGTCTTTTCAAAGGCTTGGGCTTTTGGAGGAGCAGGGGGACAGAGTATTTCTCACAGATAGGGGAATTGATGTGAGCAATCAGGTATTTGCCGCGTTTTTGCTTGTATAGATTGTTCTTTTTTACCATATACTTATGGATACAAAAATGTATATGGAGGAATTGTGATGGATTTTAAAAACAGTGTGACAAAGGACAATCTAATGCGTGCATTTGCCGGAGAAAGTCAAGCGAGAAATCGCTATACCTTTGCTGCGAGTCAGGCGAGGAAAATGGGACTTTTTGTTGTTGCTGATGTGTTCACTTATACAGCAGATCAAGAGAAGGAACATGCGGAGATTTTTTATAATTATCTACAGGAGCTTTCTGGGGAAAATATCTGTGTGGATGGGTGCTACCCGGTAAATATTAGCGAGAGTGTGGAGAAGCTTTTGGAGGCGGCACAGCATAATGAGTACGAGGAGCATAATGATGTGTACCAGAAATTTGCTGCCAAGGCAAAGGAGGAGGGTTTTCCAAAGGTTGCCGCTTCTTTTGAAATGATTGCACAGGTGGAGAAGATTCACGGCGATCGCTTTGGACATTATCTGGATTTGATGAAGGAGGACAAGCTTTTAAAATCAGATAAGAGTGAGGTGTGGATCTGTCAGAATTGTGGTTATATCTATGAGGGAGAGAGCGTGCCGCCAATCTGTCCTTCCTGCCGCAAGGAACAGGGTTATTTTTTAAGAGCAGAAAATACTCCTTATGGAATTGGAAAATAGGAATAAAATAGTAAATTTTGGTGATACTCCAAGTACACAAGCGTTGTGGAAAGGAGTATTTTTATGGCTAAAAAAACAGGAAAAAAGGAAAATAAATCACTTACACCGGAGGAAAGTCTAAAGCTTGAGATTGCACAGGAACTTGGGCTTTTGGATCGAGTGATGGAGGGCGGCTGGAAAAGCTTATCTGCAAAGGAGACAGGAAAGATTGGCGGTCTGGTTGGAAAACGGAAGAAAGCTATGAAGAAAGAAGCACTGTCAAAGACAGACAAAGAAAATGAAGAAGTAATTGGTTGACATTTTACAGAAGGGATTTTATAATGGGAAAATAAGGAAAACGGATGGAGGAAAAGACATGCTTAAGCTACAGGATGTCTCCTTTGAAGTGGAGGGGGAACATGTAAGAAAGGATATCTTGCAGAATATTAATCTGGAGATAGAGGATAAAAAATTTATTGTACTTACGGGACCAAATGGAGGAGGAAAATCTTCTCTGGCCAAAGTGATTGCGGGTATTGAGAAGCCTACGTCCGGCAGGCTTTTTTTGGATAATACAGACATCACAGATCTGTCAGTGACGGAGAGGGCGAAGCTTGGCATTAGTTTTGCTTTTCAGCAGCCGGTGCGCTTTAAAGGAATCACAGTAAAAGATCTGATATTGCTTGCATCAGGCAATCCCAAGCTCTCAACGGTGGGAGCATGTGAATATCTGTCTGAGGTGGGGCTGTGTGCAAGAGATTACATTAACCGTGAGGTGGACGGAAGTCTGTCAGGAGGAGAGCTAAAGAGAATTGAGATTGCGACAGTGCTTGCCAGAGATACAAGAATTTCTGTGTTTGATGAGCCAGAGGCAGGGATTGATCTGTGGAGTTTTCATAATCTGATTCGTGTATTTGAGAAAATGCATCAGAATAAAGAGCGATCCATCGTTATTATTTCCCATCAGGAGAGAATATTAAGCATAGCCGATGAGATTGTAGTAATCGCAGATGGGACGGTCAAAAAAAGAGGTGTCAGGGAGGAAATTTTGCCTGAGCTTTTAGAGGCAGCAGGAGGCGGTTGTCGGTATTATCGCGATATGTCGCAGGAAGAAGCATAATAATTAATGTCCGCGAAAGTGGCAGATGGGAGCAGAGATGGATGCGATACAGAAGAATTTGTTGGAGAAGATAACAGAGCTTCATGAGGTGACGCAGGGAGCCTACAATATCCGCGCAAATGGTGTCAGTACAGAGAGAAATTCGACGGCTCATATTGATATTGTGAGCAAGAAGGAGAGGCAGGGGATAGATATTATAATAAAGCCCGGCACAAAGAAGGAAAGTGTGCATATCCCTGTGCTGTTGAGCCAGAGTGGACTGGAAGAGATGGTATACAACGATTTTTATATTGGTGAGGACTGTGACATTCTTATTGTTGCAGGCTGCGGGATTCACAATGGAGGAGAGAAAAATTCCCGCCATGATGGCGTGCATACATTTTATATTGGAGAAAATTCCAGAGTGCGCTATGTGGAAAAGCATTATGGAAGCGGCGAGGGCACGGGGGAGCGTATTATGAATCCCAAGACAGTAATCTATATGGCACAGAATAGCTATATGGAGATGGAGACGGTGCAGATCCGCGGTGTGGATTCTACTGATAGAGTGACACAGGCAGAGCTTGCTGACGGGGCAACCCTTATTGTAAAAGAGAAATTGATGACGCACGGCAGCCAGTATGCAAAGACCAGCTTTGAGGTAAATCTGAATGGGGAAAATTCTGGCACAAACGTGATTTCCAGAGCGGTGGCAAAGGATGATTCTAAACAGTTATTTTTGGCGAAGATCAATGGAAATAATAGGTGCAGCGGGCACAGTGAATGTGATGCTATTATTATGGATCAGGCAAATATAAGCGCGATACCAGAGATCACAGCAAATCATCTGGATGCCTCTTTGATTCATGAGGCGGCGATAGGAAAGATAGCAGGGGATCAGATAATAAAGTTGATGACATTGGGGTTGACAGAGGAAGAGGCAGAGGCGCAGATTATAAATGGGTTTTTAAAGTAATATTGTTTTGAAGGAGGTCTACACAACTAGACCTTCTTTCAATAGTTGGGTTGGTTTTACAATTATTTGATATATAGATAGAAATTGATAGAATCATATTTGAGAGGGGCCGCCCAGAGAACTGCCTATGGTCCTTCGTCACCCCGCTCCCGCTTAGTTCAAAACATAGCGGACACTAAGCTCGTGAGAGACCTCGCTGAAGTGTACCACATAATTTGCAAGCTCATTATGTGCCGACGTTTTTCAATAGGCTCCGTAGGATCATAGGCAGTTCATTGGGCTACTTTATCAGTAGTTCTTGGTATACTTTATACAAAATATAGTTATCGCTTATTTGTATATAGGCAAATCATGTTCGAGACAGGTCCACCCAGAGAATGGCCTATAGTCCTCTGTCACCGCGCTCCCGCTTAGTTCAAAACGTAGCGGACGCTAAGCTCGTGAGAAACCTCGCTA
>CAMUFS010000086.1 GCA_947088195.1 uncultured Clostridia bacterium | reverse complement strand
TCTACTTTATCTCCTGCTTCAATTCCCTTCGCCGCCTCTGGACATTCAATAATAGGAAGTCCAATATTGATCGCATTGCGGTAGAAGATTCTGGCAAAGGTTTCTGCAATTACACAGCTTACTCCTGATGCTTTAATCGCAATCGGTGCGTGTTCTCTGGAAGAGCCACAACCAAAATTTTTATCTGCCACAATAATATCTCCCTTGGATACCTTGTGGACAAATTCTTTGTCAATATCCTCCATGCAATGTTTTGCTAATTCTGACGGATCGGAGGAATTTAAGTACCTTGCGGGAATTATTACATCAGTGTCCACATTGTCGCCATATTTAAATACTGTTCCACTTGCTTTCATCTTATTTCCCCTCCTATAGTCCCAGCTCACATGGACAGGATATCCTTCCTGTCACGGCACTGGCTGCTGCAACGGCTGGACTTGCCAGATATATCTCGGAATCTACATGTCCCATTCGCCCTACAAAGTTTCGGTTTGTTGTGGATACACAGCGCTCTCCCGCTGCCAATATTCCCATATAACCGCCAAGGCATGGCCCGCATGTAGGTGTGCTGACAATCGCTCCTGCCTCGATAAAGGTTTTGATCAATCCCTCTTCCATCGCCTGAAGATAGATTTTCTGTGTCGCTGGTATTATAATTACACGTTTTCCCTTACACACTTTTTGTCCCTCAAGAACCTTTGCGGCAATGCGCAGATCCTCAAGCCTTCCATTGGTACAGGAGCCTATCACCACCTGATCAATCTCAATTTCTCCCACTTCATCAATAGGATGTGTATTCTCAGGAAGATGTGGAAATGCCACAGTAGGTTTTAGTTCAGACAAATCAATGGTGATTACTTGATCGTATTCTGCATCCTTGTCTGCCTCATAGATCTGATATTTTTTTGTGGAATGTTCTTTTATGTATTCTTCCGCCAGCTTATCTACCGGGAAAATTCCATTCTTTCCACCTGCCTCGATCGCCATATTTGCGATGGTGAAACGGTCATCCATGGAAAGATTGGCGATACCATCTCCTGTAAACTCCATAGACTTATACAGAGCGCCATCTACCCCAATCATACCGATAATATGCAGAATAATATCTTTGCCGCTCACCCATTTTGCAGGTTTTCCTTTTAGTACAAATTGAATGGCAGAAGGAACCTTAAACCATGCCTTTCCAGTTGCCATGCCGGCCGCCATATCTGTGCTTCCCACTCCGGTTGAAAATGCACCCAAAGCACCATAGGTGCAGGTGTGAGAATCTGCGCCAATCACAACATCTCCTGATACCACAAGTCCTTTCTCTGGAAGAAGAGCATGTTCAATCCCCATCTCCCCCACTTCAAAATAATTTGTAATATCATGCTTTTTCGCAAATTGTCTCACACATTGACAGTGCTCCGCGGATTTAATATCCTTGTTTGGCACAAAATGATCTGGAACCAAAGCAATTTTATCTTTATCAAATACTGTCTGCACTTTCATCTTATCCATCTCATGAATTGCGACGGGTGAGGTTATGTCATTCCCCAGCACCAAATCCAAATCCGCCTCAATAAGCTGCCCTGCCTTAACTTCTGCAAGTCCTGCATGAGCAGCCAATATTTTCTGCGTCATTGTCATTCCCATATCTATCTCCTCCTATAAATCTGTGATATTGACATTATAGCACAGTGCTTGTTATAATACCAATATATATAATACATACTTATCATAACTATAAATTATACCTAAAACAATCCAAAGGAATATGTATATGTCTGATGAAAATTTAAATGATTATCGTATCTTTTATACAGTTGCCAAAGAAAAGAATATCTCTCGCGCAGCTCATTCTCTCTTTATCAGCCAGCCTGCTGTCTCTAAGACAATCCATAGGCTGGAGGATCGTCTGGGCGCCACTCTCTTCTTTCGCACATCGCGCGGTGTTTCCCTGACAGCGGAAGGACAAGTTCTCTTCGAGAGTGTGGAAGCTGCCATGCAATCCCTCTCCTCCGGGGAATATCAGATCCTCAAGATGAAAAATCTTGATCTGGGGCATATCCGCATAGGAGTTAGTACCACTCTGTGCAAACATCTTTTACTGCCATACCTAAAAGATTTTATCCATATGCACCCCCATGTGCGCATCAGTATTTACTGCCAATCCACCAATCAGACCGTTAAGCTCTTGGAAGAAGGTATCATCGACCTTGGACTGATTGGGCGTCCTCTCTCTGACAAGAATATTCAATTTCTTCCTCTGGTGGAAATTGAAGACATCTTTGCTGCCTCTCCATGCTGCCTTGAGCATCTTGGACTGACAGAGCATATTTCCAAGCAACTCGTTTCAAGCCATCCCTCACCAGAGATCTATCTTGAGTCTACACTTTTTGATACCGCCACAATCTTATTACTTGACAAAGAAAATATGACAAGACAATATATCGACGATTATCTCTCCATCAGACATATTCAACCAAAGCATCTGCTTGAAGTCACAACCATGGATCTTTTGATTGAATTTGCAAAAATTGGACTTGGCGTTGCCTGTGTTATTAAAAATTTTATTCTTGAAGAATTAAAAAGCGGAGCCCTTGTCGAGGTTCCGCTCTCCATCCCCATTCACCGTCGGGAAATTGGCTTTGCATACTCCCTGCACCGCGCTCTGTCCTGCGCGGCAGAAGAATTTATCAAAGCTGTGGAATCGTAGCAAAGCCCTTTGCCAGATCCTCTTCGGTTGGGATATAATCTGTCATATCCCCATTGTTGTACCTTTCATATGCAACCATATCAAAATATCCTGTTCCAGTAAGACCGAACACAATCGTCTTTTCCTCCCCAGTTTCCTTGCAGCGAAGAGCCTCATCAATCGCAACACGGATTGCATGACTGCTCTCTGGGGCTGGAAGTGTTCCTTCCACTCTCGCAAACTGTACCGCGGCGTCAAATACCTGTGTCTGCTCCACCGAAACTGCCTCGA
Organism: uncultured Clostridia bacterium; assembly: GCA_947088195.1. Classification (GTDB taxonomy): domain Bacteria; phylum Bacillota; class Clostridia; order Lachnospirales; family Lachnospiraceae; genus RGIG8607. The sequence continues at coordinate 7,233 of CAMUFS010000086.1, read as the reverse complement.
TAAGCTTGTCATCATAAAGCTGTGACAAAATAGAGCTCATGCCATGATAGCGCAAACCGCCTGCATGGTTGGCAGAAGGAATAAATCCATTTCCAAGCGTGTACATCTTTGCAAGAGGACACACCATTCCTGTATCGCAGAAATCATATACATATTTTCCTCTGGTAAAGCTTGGACAGGACGCTGGCTCCACTGCAATAATACGATAATCTGCCTCACCGCGCAGCTTTTCTCCCATAAATGGTGAGATCAGACCGCCAAGATTAGAGCCACCACCTGCACAGCCAATAATAATATCTGGCTTGATATGGTATTTGTCAAGCGCCGCCTTTGTCTCAAGACCAATCACTGTCTGGTGTAAAAGAACCTGAGAGAGCACGGAACCAAGTACATAGCGATAACCCTCCTTTGAGGTTGCTGCCTCCACCGCCTCTGAGATCGCACAGCCAAGGCTTCCTGAGGTTCCCGGATATTCTTTTAATATCTTTCTGCCCACCGCAGTCTTGTCCGACGGGGAAGGGGTCACCGATGCGCCATATGTTCTCATTACCTCGCGGCGAAATGGCTTCTGCTCATAGGAAACCTTTACCATATAAACCTCACAGTCCAGACCAAAGTAAGAACAAGCCATGGAAAGTGCTGTTCCCCACTGCCCTGCTCCCGTCTCTGTGGTGACACCCTTAAGCCCCTGTTTCTTCGCATAATAAGCCTGCGCGATCGCAGAATTAAGCTTATGGCTGCCAGAGGTATTATTTCCCTCAAATTTATAGTAAATTTTCGCTGGCGTATCAAGCGCCTTCTCCAAAAAATATGCCCTGACAAGCGGAGCCGGGCGATACATTTTATAAAAATCTAAAATTTCTTCAGGAATATCAAAATATGGTGTTGTGTCATCCAGCTCCTGCTTAATAAGCTCATCACAGAATACTGGGCGCAGATCATCAAAGCTCATTGGATTTAAAGTTGCTGGATTTAACAGCGGTGCTGGTTTATTCTTCATATCAGCACGCACATTATACCATTGCTTTGGCAATTCACTTTCTTCCAAATAAATCTTATAAGGTATCTCTTTCATAATTTTTCCTTTCTCACTTCTCTACAGCACCAAATATAGCATATAGATGTGAAACTGTAGTTTATAGTATACCCCATTATAATATACAAAAAATCATTTTTCAACCTTCATTTCAAAAAGGTTATGGATAATGCTTGAAAATCAGAAGAAAAGTATGGTAAAATCATATTAGTTATTAAAAGGGCAAAGGAGAAATGAATATGTTCAAAAATGAAAGAATTGAGAAAAGACTCACAAAATCATTTCTAATGGTGTCGTTAATCACGGCATTTGCGGCAGTCATAGGCATTATTACCATGATAGTTTTAATGATACAATACACCGCTGCATTAGAGAATTATGGTTTTGCTCAGGGAGACATCGGTCGCGCTATGTTTGAATTTGCAGACACAAGAAGTGCACTGCGAGCAACCATAGGCTATGAGGATCAGGATATTATTGAGATTGTAAAGAAACAGCATGAGGAAAACAAAGCTTTGTTCGAGGAGGCCTTTATACAAATAGAAAAAACGATTGTATCAAAGGATGGCAGAACTACCTATGATCAAATCAAACAGGAGCTTGAAGCATACTGGAAGATTGACAGCCTTATTATGGAAACTGGAGCAACCACCGATCAGGAGCTGTGCAGACAGGCACAGGAGCTGGCAATCAATGATCTGGCACCTGCATACGACAGCATCTACACCCAGTTGGAGGAGTTACTAGAGGTCAAGGTAACAGAGGGTGATAAGCTTTCTAATGTGCTTAATTTTGCAAGCATTGCACTGGCTACTTTGATTACTATAGTACTTATTATTTCCATATATATCGCTATCTATATGGGCAAGAATATTGCGCGCGGAATTGCTCTGCCACTCGGTGAGCTTGGAAAACGATTCCGCACATTTGCAGAAGGTGATTTATCCTCCGCCTTCCCAGAGATCGATTCCAATGATGAAGTGTCCGATATGATAAAGCAATCTGCAGATATGGCAGATACTCTCAATATCCTTATCAATGATATTGGAGCTCTCTTAGGCCAGATGGCAAATGGAAATTATGCGATTAAAACACAAGTAGCAGACAAATATACTGGCGATTTCTTCCGCCTTCTGGAAGCAATGCGCAACGTAAAAGTACAGATGACAGAAACACTGTCTGCTATAGAAGAAGCCTCCGAACAGGTGGCAGCAGGCTCTGGCAATATTGCTGAGGCAGCACAGGCATTGGCAGAAGGCTCAACAGAACAGGCTGGAGCGGTAGAGGAGCTGCAGGCAACTATTATGAACATAACGGAAACTGTAATCCAAAGTACCAAAAATGCAGAAGATTCTTATCAACAGGCACAACACTATGCCGATGATGCAGAGATGAGTCGCGAACAGATGGATACTATGTTGACAGCGATGGAGCGCATCAACCAGACATCCAATAAAATCGGTAATATTATTTCAGAAATTGAGTCCATTGCCTCACAGACCAATCTTTTGTCGCTAAACGCTTCTATAGAGGCGGCAAGAGCAGGCGACGCTGGGCGCGGCTTTGCCGTAGTGGCAGATCAGATTCGAGATCTGGCAGATCAAAGTGCAAAGGCGGCAGTTAGCACAAGAAAATTAATCGAAGGCTCCATGTTAGAGATTGCAGAGGGCAGTCAGGCAGCACAGCAGGCATCTACATCCATTTTAAATGTGGTAGAAGGCATCAAATGCATCGCAGAAACCTCCAAAAAACTAAGTGTGATGGCTGAGACTCAGGCAGAAGCTATGAAGGAAGCAGAAAAAGGAATTAACCAGATATCTGAGGTTGTCCAGAGCAACGCTGCCACCGCCGAAGAATCCTCTGCTACCAGTGAAGAGCTGTCTGCACAGACAATCTCCCTCAATGAACATATCGGTAGATTTATTTTAAAATAGCTGAAAAATACAGAAAGGAATGGAGCACTCTATGTGGAATTTAAAATATAGAGAAGAGCTTGAAAAACGAAGAGCAGCAGCTATGGAAGGAGGCGGGCAGCAACGCACGGACAGTCAGCATAAAAAAGGCAAACAGACTGCCCGCGAAAGGCTTACCTTTCTATTTGATCCGGGAAGCTTTGTAGAACTTAATAGTTTAGTAGAAACACAGTCCCATCAGCTTTCTGCAGATAACCGGAATTATCCAGGTGACGGCGTTATCACTGGATACGGCACAATAAATGGTATGCCTGTTTGTGCTTCTGCGCAGGACTTCACTGTAATTGGCGGCACTCTGGGAGAAGCTCACGCAAAGAAAATCTGCAATATTATGGATATGGCGCTTCGCTTAAGGGTTCCATATATCTCCATTAATGACAGCGGTGGTGCGCGAATTGAAGAAGGTATTGCATCCATGGATGGCTATGGCAATATCTTTTTCCGCAACACCAAAGCCTCTGGTGTGATTCCGCAAATATCCGTGATTTTAGGCCCCTGTGCAGGAGGTGCGTGCTACTCTCCCGCCATCACAGACTTTATCTTTATGTCACAACATTCCTCCAATATGTTTATCACTGGTCCAGCGGTTGTCTCGGCGGTGACAGGGGAACAGATCTCAGCAGACGAGCTTGGCGGTGCTGATATACATATGGAAAAAAGCGGTGTTGTACATTTTTCCTATGAAAATGATTTTCAGTGCTTGGAGGGCGTTAAGCGTCTATTATCCTATCTTCCTGAAAGCCGTGATGTCATGCCTCCCCGCCTAACTGGACAGGCTAGAGATGAATCCAAACGACTTGAGGAGCTTGTTCCTGACAATAAAAGAAAAGCTTATGATATTAGAAATGTAATTGACACTTTTGTAGATGTTGATTCTTTTTTTGAAATTCAGCCGCTTTTTGCAAAAAATATTGTGATAGGTTTTGCAAGAATCAATGCAGAATCCATTGGTATTGTAGCAAATCAACCACAATTTATGGGGGGTTCTCTGGATATTAATGCATCGGAAAAGGCAGCACGCTTTGTCCGCTTCTGCGATTGCTTTAACATTCCCATCCTCACGCTTGTAGATGTGCCCGGTTTTATGCCCGGCAGAACACAGGAACACACAGGAATTATACGGCGCGGCGCCAAGCTTTTGTATGCATTTTCTGAGGCGACGGTGCCGAGAGTGACACTCATTCTAAGGAAAGCCTATGGTGGTGCCTATATCGCCATGAACAGCAAATCTCTGGGCGCGGATTTTGTATTCGCATGGCCAATCGCGGAAATCGCAGTGATGGGCGCAGAAGGAGCTGTCTCTATTTTATACAAAAAAGAAATCGATCAAAGCGAAAATCCCGAAAAAGAGCGCGAAAAACGCATAAAAGAATACGAAGAACACTATATGACACCTTATGCTGCCGCCGAAAAAGGATATGTCGACGAAGTTATACTTCCAGAGGAAACAAAGAAAAAAATACAAGATGCTTTTGAAGTATTAAAGCTGAAAGACAGAACCAACGCTGGAATGAGAGAACATGGTAATATACCACTGTAGCTTTTTTACAGAAAATAAAACAGCTCTATCTATTTTATTTTCTATAGCTGTAACTTACGGAATCATTTTCGGGAATAAGCCACAAACATGGTTCCATAAGTTACTCTCTATAAAAATTATTCGCATTATTTTTACTGGACTTTTTCCAGAATCTATGTTATTATAAAAAAGTATTTCTACACCTGTAGCTCAATGGATAGAGCAACGGCCTCCGGAGCCGTGTGAGAGGGTTCGACTCCCTTCAGGTGTATTTTTATTCTACTTTATCCTCCGAAGAAGTCTTTTTCTCCGCTACATTTTTCTTTTTTATGTCCTTTTTCTTTTGTATTTTGTATATTGCCTTGCAGACTACGATTGCTATCACAGTTGCCAAAACAAATATTCCCCAATAAGGAATCAACACAAGAATAGCGACAATAATATTTTCCAAAAGCTTTAACGCTCCCAATAGATTATCTACAAAGCCTGTGGCAATTCTATCCCACACAGTTGGTTCCTCCTGTGGTGTCAGGCGCGTAACCTCATTTATATTTAGATGAATCGTGCTGTAATCTACCTGATTATCATAGACAAGAAGTCTGGACGCATAAGCTTGAAGCTCATAGCGAACCTCTGATAGTCTGCTCTCTACCGCAATAATATCCTCCACACTCTCTGCCTTTTCAAGCAAGGAAAACAGGCGATCCTGCTCTATTTCCAACGCCTTCTTGCGACTCTCGACATCCACATAATTGAGTGTGATATCCTCGACTGTCTCAGACTTCCTTACAATATTAGAAATCTCTGATACCTCATTTACAAAATTATCAAGCTCCCCACTAGGAATACGAATGGTCAAATTAGAACGACGGCTCTCATCATAACGGGCATTTCCCCTGATACTAGAATTTTCTATGTATCCCTTCAATTCCTTTACACGATTCTCAATTTTCTCCATCAAACCGTCAAAATCCTCTGTCTCCGCATCCATTGACACAGTTTTAATTAGCTTGCGGTTACTATTCTCCTGCTGTATACTCTCATTCTCTCCGCCTGTCTCAACCGATGCCATATCATATTGGCTTTCTTCTTTACTCTCATAGAGTCCGCCACTATCCTGCGCACTCGTATTTTTCATGGCCGCTGCTGTCTCATCGATTGCCAAATTATTTGACATTGCATTTCCGCCACAACCAGTTAAAAAAGTCACAATGAAAAATAAACAAAGCAATACTAAAAAATTTCTTTTCTTCTTCATATTTTTCATATACCTCCTCGTTTCTGCGCTGCTTATTGTACTTATCAAGCTTGTGAAAACAGCGCAGACACAAGATTGATAGAAATAATTAGGAGCCATCTCCCTCTTCATAAGAATAGTGTCAATGGCTCCTCCATTTGTTGCAGTATATTTTATTTTTTTGTAAATAATTACCCAAGAGCAACATCCATTATCATCATTAAAACAAACCCCACTGCAAAACCTATCGTTCCAATATCAGATTGTTCCCCTTCTGCCGCTTCTGGCACAAGCTCCTCCACCACCACATAGATCATCGCGCCCGCCGCAAATGCAAGCATATAAGGCAAAATTCCTTCTACATAAGCGGATAAAAAAATAGTTGCCACAGCCGCAATAGGCTCCACCACACCGGAGAGCATACCATAGAGAAACGCTCTTCCCTTTCCTGCCTCCTCCTTCATTGGAAGTGAGATAATCGCACCTTCTGGGAAATTCTGTATCGCTATCCCTATGGAGAGAACCATGGCAGAAGCTGCCGTGATCATGGTTTCACTGCTCGCGGCAGCAGCAAGCACAATACCGACAGATGCCCCCTCTGGAATATTGTGGATAGTGACAGCCAACATCATCATCGTTGATTTTTTCCACCCGGCACGCGGTCCCTCTGGTTTCTCCTTATCCATATGAAGATGCGGAACCAGCTTATCCATGGCGAGCAAAAACGCAATTCCCGTCAAAAAACCTACTGCTGCGGGCAAAAATGCAAGCTTTCCCATTTGGCTAGACATATCCATCGCAGGCATTAAAAGCGACCAGACACTCGCCGCAACCATAACACCTGCCGCAAACCCTAAAAGTCCCTTTTGTACCTTGGGATTGATTGAGTGCTTAAGTAAAAAAACACATGCCGCGCCAAGTGACGTTCCAACGAATGGAATCATAACACCCAGAAACATAGCAGTAATCATACAGACTTCCTTCCTCTACAGAGATTCATCTAAGAAACAGATTATGATTCTAATAAGGATTCTGCCACAATTCTACGCGCGGTATGCATAAATTTGAGAATCTTACTACTGCTTTCTGACAAACTCTATCCACCCAATCTGGATTCCATCTTTTAAACTCTCGACACTCAGCTTATAATATCCCTTTTTTAGACGTACTCTTATTAATTTCTGCTCAATCCATCTACTATCTGTGCCATTTGTCTGAAGAATATTAACCACTTGCCCGTTAAGCAAGATATTGCTGGCCGCCTGCATCTGATTATTTCCCATACATTTGCAGCTCACAATAACATCAAATACTCCTTCCTTATCTACACAAAATTCTTTCTCCATATTCTCTGCCAATAATCTAATTTTGTCCTCGACAACAAACGTGCTGCAACCATCGACCCTCGGCTCAATCTCCTTTTCTGTTGCCCTCACGATCCCTCCATCTCTAAACGTTAAGCAATTCA
>CAMUFS010000085.1 GCA_947088195.1 uncultured Clostridia bacterium | reverse complement strand
GTTGAACTGGTTCTTTCTGTATATGGGAAAAATACCATCTCTGCCCCATGCTTTTCCAGATATGCTTTTTCTGCCATCCAATCAGGATTTTCTATATAATCGCTTCCAGAAAATTGACAATCAAAATGGTACAGTCGATAAGCATCCCTTGTACCACCATAATTAAGTGGAATCTCTACTGCCTCATCCACATATCGACAAGAACGCACTAGCTCAATTCTCTCCTCAAATGGAACAAATGGCTCTGTCTTTTTATATTTGCGTACTCCCTCGTCTGTCACTACTCCTACTATTAAATAGTCACACTGCTCTTTGGCCCTACGAAACATATTGAGATGCCCCACATGATACAAATCAAAAACACCTGCTATATAACCAACATGATATTTCTTAACGATGGTTTCTTTCTGCGTATTTTCTGTCTCTTGTGAGAAAGCTTTCCGTTTCCTTGGATATGTTTTTTCTGGATCAAATATACTATATTCCTTCACTCCCAGCTCATCCAACTGCTTCATCACAGATAGATAATTCTTCATACAAATTAGCACCTTGTATTCTCTATTCTGCATACTACATAAGCTCTCTGGCTGCTGAATCGGAATATTGTATAGATGCTGCCCCCATTTTTCTTGATTATTATCCACAATACATGCCACTGGATAGTCTTGTTGATATAAATCCAAAAACCTCTTTGCATATTGTCCTGAGCCAAATACGATTAATTTTCTATTTTCTGTATGCTCAAATATATCAAGAAACAAGCTTCTATATCTTTCTTCTGAATAGTTCATCCTTTGTCGATTAGAATAGATAGCGCCAGCATTGCCCCGACAAGCTTCATGGTATTGACGAAGCTCCCTCTCTTTTCGAAGATCACTTAGAAACTCTTGTTCCATCTTTCTCCACTTCTCTATTTTTTTTCTTAATCCATATCGCTCTAATAGCTTCTCCATAGGATAGTATTTCTGCAACTCCCCATTTCCTGCATAAAAGGTCAGTACCATGCGTGAAATTATAACATTCGCTGGATAATGTTCCTCACAAAATTCTTGGTCATAAAAGACAAAGGTTCCATCTATATAAAAACTATTGAGAGGCACCATATCCAAATACCCTTTTCTAAGAATGGCTCCCTCTCCATCTCCCTGATCGGTTTTTTCTATCTCCGAGGATTGCAGTATCAGATCTCGAAACTTATCCATTTCTTGAAGAAATTTTTCTATATCTGTCTGAATCAGCCGTTTTAAGTATATTTGTCCTACCTCAGCATGAATATATGGCATAATACAGATATTATCTTCTATTTTAGTCTCCACAACAGAGAGTCCATGGGCAGATAACTCTTTTGCATGAATAACCAATTTTTCCAGACGTTTCTTCCCCTCAGGATAGGCAGCCTGCTTCTTTACTGTGCCCGATTTATCTATCATAGTGAAGAGTGCCTTTTCTCTTCCTCTCTCCATAGAACAAGTTACCTGTTGTATGTTTACCTGTTCTCCATTTAAGGAACACTCGATCAGATAGGCATTTGCCATTGTATGAAATAGTCCATTTTCTATCAGACTTTCATAGAGGCTTGCCTCCTCCAAAAAAACGATTTCTGGATCATGGTAGGTTGGAAATAGACGATTTGCCAAATCTTCATTGGGCAGAGTATTTTCCTCATAAATGAGAGATGGATTTTTTAAATCAGGAAGAACAGAGAAGAAATGAAAAAATTTCCATCCTGCGTCCTTTAGCATCTGTTTTATTTCTTTTTGGCTGTAGCATCTTCCCTGAAAGGAATCCTCTTTTTTGGCATAAGCCAGTCGATACCCTTCCACACCATCAAAATTCCTCTGGGTATATGGATCGCGATCTCCACAGAAATAACGGATTCCCAAACGATTGTTCATTCCAAGAAGCATTTTCCCATCTTCTTTTAATACTTCCTTTAAACAACATAATATCTGTGATGGATTGGGATATTGTTCTAAGGCTTCTATTATAATAATATAATCAAACGTATTTTCCTTGCCTTGTGCCCATAATTTATGAGTAAGAGAAATACAAGATACTATTGTTAATTTTGCAGAATATGCTGCAAGCAGCTCTGCAATAGCATCCCTTTCTGAGCCAATATATAAAATCTGACTATCTGGCTTAAATGGATACCATTGTAATAAACCCTTTTGAATTTCCTTAATTAATTCCTCTGATTGCTTCATCCTTTTTTCCTTTTAAGAATAATTATGTAAAATATCAACTATAAATAAAACAGTGAAACACATATTTACTATTCCAATATTCTGCATTATCACTGTGCATAAATAATACTTTCTTATGATTTCTCTTTGCTATATTTGTTATCCAATCCTTGCTATAAAAAGTTTTCCCCAACCCATTGTATATTATATCATAATTTTCCATCAACTTTCTTCTATTAGCCAGCCAATCCTCTTTCTGCTCCATATCATGAATTTCCGATAAATATGTTATTTTATTAGATTTATGAATCATTTTTTCCAAAACTTTTTCTGCATAATCCAAATCTTTAAAATATTGAAATACACTATCTGACATTACCAAATCATACTTAGGCTGTTCTAAAATATTTGCTGCTTCTCCACAAGTTAAATCTGTACTATCAATTATTAGGCTCGCTGTATCTATCATTCCTTGTGAATAATCTATACCACCTAATATCACATTCTTTATTCTATTTTGAAATAAATACAAATTTACCCCACTTCCACAACCAACTTCATAAATACTTTGAATCGCTTCTCCTCGTGCGATTTTTCCCACATTTTCATACATATCTTGCCATTCCTGATAAAAAGCCGAAAAATATGCCTTTTCATTTTGGACACTGACATCAAAACCATCTGATCTTTTTAAATCACAAAATACATCAAATTCACTTCGATTTAAGTCAATCTGCTTCAATCCTTTTTTCTCCCACACAGATTTCCATCTATTTTCTTCCATATTTTTCTCCTATCTCTTATTTTTGATATATCTGTTTCTCAAATTCTTTTACATTTGCAACCAATGCATGATTATCTCTCTCACATCGAACGGCCAATCTTATATATTGTCTGCCATTCCCTATTTTTTCTGTTAAATCTTTAATCAAAATATTTTTTCCTAATAAATAAACCGCAAGCTCTCTGCTGGTTGTTTCTCTAAGCTCACACATAAAATAATTCGCTTGAGAAGGCAATACTCTTAAAAAGGATATGTCCTTTAAATCTTGTTGAAACTTTTTTCGTTCTTTTTTTATCTGTTCTATTGCCAGTGTATACTCATTTTTGTACTTCTCTGCTATCTGCATATAGAATTCTCCAAAAGAATTAATATTCCAGATAGATAACTTTTGCCTCACCAAATTCATTATCTTTTTATTTGCACTTGCCAAAATGCCAAGCCTTATACCAGGTATGCCATATGACTTGGAAATACTTTTTATTACAAATAGTTCCTCTTGATATGCTTCCAGAATATCATCTGACAACATTGTTAATTCTTGCAATGACTTTTCATTATCCACAAAATCTACAAAGCTTTCATCTAAGATTAACTTTGCCTTTTTCTTCCTGCACCACTCTAACAGTTGTTCCACATCCTCTTTATCTATAAAATTTCCACTAGGATTATCAGGATTAATCAACACCAAAAAATCGATTGGCTTCTGGTCAAAATAAGATATTATATCAGCAGCCACATAACGAAAATCTTCATTATCAATCTCCATATAAACACTGTTGCTTTTATTATAACGATTTGGATACTCCTCAAACGTAGGACGTATAAATCCAGCTTTTCCCTGCAAGCTTTCCATTAATGCAAATATCAATTCTGCAGCACCATTTCCAACTATTATGTGATCGGCATTTACACAAAAATTTTTTGCAGCAAGCAAATTATTTATACTCTGTCCTGATGGATAATTAGTCAACAATATTTTAAAATTTGACCTTATTTCTTCTTCCATTCTTTCCGATGGATAATAGGGATTTACTAAATAGCAAAAATCAAGCAATTTGGGATACCGCCAATACCCTCCATATCGTTTTGTTATCGCCTGAAGTTTTTTTTCTTCTGTATCAGCAAATAGACTTTCTGCAATATCCAAATCTTGTATATCGTCTATTTCATACCATATCTGTCCACTTAATCTCTTTGCCTGCAATTCTTTTGTATTAAGTAATGCAATTAATTTAATTACCGATTCATAGTATTCATTATTTCCCATTGACATCTCATACGCTTCCAAAAATGGTACATAGGTATTTCTGGAAAAATGACTACTGAATTTATATATATTTACCGTTTTATAATAATGCTCTCTCTCACTAAATTTTAAATGTTTTCCCGCAATAAAATCACAAATGCAATCCTCTTGATCTAAAATCATACAAGTTCCATCCATCCAACTTTCAAATTTATCAACAAGAGCAAGTGTTTCTCTTTTATCCTCAAGTAGTATATCTATCACTTTCTCCTCAAAGATTAAGTCAGACTCCAGCAATAATGTATCCTCTGCTATCAAATATTCTTTTGCTAAAGCAAGAGAATAAATATTATTTGTCTTATAATAAATTGGATTATGAATAAATCGAATTGGTGTTTTTATAGATAATGTATGTATATAATCCACCAATTTTTTCCCTTCGTATCCAATCACCAATATAATCTTAGAAAGACCCTTGCGATCCAAAATGTACAACATTCTTTCTATTATAGTTTTTCCATTCACTTTTACCATACATTTTGTATTATCACGGGTGAGCCTTTGTAAGCGTTTTCCCATTCCTGCTGCAAGAATAATTGCTTGCATAATTCCCTCTTTTCTGCATTGCACAAGCAACGCCTACATATCACACAATCAGATTTTATCTCTAGGTTTCTTCCTCTTCCTGATCCCATTTAAAATGCCTTGGAATTCCTACCTCCTCTGGAAACTCCCATATACGCTCAAACTCATATTTTAACATCTCCTCAGGCTGATTAGGAACCCAAAATTCTTCTCCTTCATATACTGCCTTTTTCAAAGGAAAGATTACATCTTTGGGAATCCACTGATATTGATGTTTACAAAGTGTCATATCCATATTATCAATACCAAAATAAACTCGATCACTTTCCTCTGCCAGATTACTTCTATTTTCTTTCAAAGCCATCTCCATACATTTTATTCTTTCTTCATTTGATGGCGCAGTAATAATACGATATCTCACATTCTGAACAAAATTCATAAATTCATTAAAGGAATACGATTCCGCATAATAATCCAAGGAAAAGAAATCCACTCCCAGATTTTCTATCTCTCTATCTGCTTTTATTACTCTAAAATGATCAAAATATTGTATCCAATAATACTCTTCCATTCCATCTGCAATCTGCTTTTTCTTTTCTCCTATTTTCTCAATACCGTTTTTATTCTGAAATTCCTCGGCTGTATAGATATACTTCTTACAGTATTCCTTTAATGCTTCATACTCCTTCCGCATTAATGCAAAATCAATGTCATCATCCCATGGGATAAATCCATGATGCCTAACAAAGCCTAACAAATTTCCTCCATATAAAATAGGTTTTATCTCCAATTCCTTGATTTTTTCAAAAAATTCCACAGAAATTTGCACCGTTTTTAATTGTCTATCTCTCAATTCTCCCCTTGCTGGTTTGATATAACGAATATCTGCATGTTTTTTTAAATATGCAACCTGACTTTCCAAATCCTGTATTCTTCTAAGATATAATTCCTTTCTTATTATCATACGATTGAAGGGATTTTCCATAAAAGATAAAAATTCTTCTTTCTTCGAAAATTTTTCTACCATAAATATATAAATCAAATAATCAAAGATACCATTTTCTTCACATTGTTTTGCCATTACAAAAGAATCTGTATCTCCTGCACATATCATTATCACTTCTTTATAATATTTCTGCTTTAGGTCCTCAAAAGATACGACTTCTTTTCCATAACGCTCCGTTCCGACAACTTTCGGATTGTTGTCACAAAAGCAAAACACATTTTCCTCTCCAATAAATTGAAGTGCTTGATACCCTATATTTCCGCTTCCAAAAAGAATCATTTCACAGTCCTTCCCTGATATATGTCTGCTCCTGCCTTCCATTGCTTACCATAAGATAACCATGCTGATTTAATAACTGTTTTATCCATCTTATTTTTTCTACACTATCAGGAAAAATTCGTGGATGTGTCTCAATGCAAAGTTGATCAAAAATAATTTCTGAATTTAAAATATCTGGCAATGCCATAAATTCAGATCCCTCTATATCCATTTTTAATAAGTCAATCTGTTTATGTCCAAGCTTCTTCATTAAAGTGGACAGTCGATACACCTGCATCTGTATTTTTCTGCTGCTTGTCCAAGGGGCAAAATATTCTGAATAATCTTTTCCTGAGCTTGGAAGATAAAAAGATTTCTCTGCATCCTTATCCGATAATCCATATGGGAAATAATGTAGGTTTTTTGGCAATTCCTGTTTCTTCATTTCCTCCACCACTTCTGGACTTGGGTCAAAGGCATATACTTCCACACCATATTTCTCTGCCAATTCTCTTTCAAAAGAATAATTAAATCCAATTCCAAAAGAATATGCCACTTTTTGTTTTTCTCCTTGTAATAAAGAAGGAACCACCTGAAATCCTACTTCTTTTCCACAAAATGCTATTTCTATTTCTTTATCCTTTTTTCCCTGAAAAAAAGAGGCAAAATCCTCATAGACCTCTATGCCAGCTTCTTCAAGAACATTCATCACATTTTTTCTTGCTTCCTCCTGATCGATTGACATAATATAGGGAAGATTTGGAAAAGTCTCTATGGCTTTTTCATAAGAAAAAACTTCACAACCATAATATCTTATAATATTTTCAGCATCTCTGTCACAAAAAGCTTTTACATGTACATTTTCTTCCGCAAGTGCCACAAAATTTCTTCCTCCGCGAAATCCTGCACCACATAAAATCACCGATTGATTTGTTATTTTATTTCTTTCCATTGTAACCTGCTTACTCCTCTCTTGTATTATGTGGACAACCAAGGGGTGATGTATATACTCCCACTACATCACAGCTTTCATAAGAAAAACCTTTTTCTATTAGATAATATTCTATCTCTTTTTCATAAGTAAATCCTGTAGCTATAATAATTCCTGAATCTTTTGGAGATAATTCATTTATCTCCAAAACTGGATACCCTTCCAACATAAGATTTCCTTTTCGTCCCTCACTTACTACAAATCCAGTTGGTCTCATCCCATTCCTTAATAAAAATTTCAATACCCTTCTTCCATAATCGCCAGCACCATATAAATAAATTTTCTTATATTTTGCAAAATAATTTCGCAAATATTCTGCCTCCAAAAGCTCATCTAAATAAACTTTAGGAATAGATGGATATAAAGAATCCAGATAACATTTTAAATCTCTATTACTGTCCAATACAGTAAGAATCATAACAGAATTTTCCTTTGGTAAAAGCTCTCCCTCTTTTTTACATTTCTCTCCTGTCTCTGTCTCAAAAACATGTTGATCAAAAACCTCTATATCAATACCTGTTATCTTTTTTAATTCTTTATACAATAGTTTTCCTATACTGCCATATCCGTAAATATACACCTTTTTTATGTCTTTGCCTCTGAAAAAATTATTAAAAAACTCCTGCTTATCCTCCATATCAGACCACTTTACTAGGCATTTATAACGTAACTTTTGATCCAAAAGACCATGAATCCTTCTTTCTAGTTTAAACTTGGGATACAACGTTTTTATTTCCTCAATCTGATTTTCCTTTTTTGGTTTTTTTGCTATCAGACATACATCATTGTCAAAGCTATCCCACTCTGGCGAGGCTTCTCTACATGGAATCCCTGAAACGGTAACATCAATAATCAGAAATCCTGCCCATTTTGCCAATGCAGCAAGTCCATCAGAAAAAAATCGGTAGCAATCCAATGGCATTTTATGCTCTCCTGATGTATTTGGTGCAATAATACAACAAATCCCACCCGGTTTCATTTTTTTGTAAATTTCTTTTATCGTCAACCATGGATACTCCATATGTTCAAAAGCCTGTCCTGATATAACAAAATCAAAGCTCTCATCCTCCAAGGAATCCCATTCATATGGTTTATCCATAATCACATCCACATTGGGACCAGCCGCAATATCCAGTCCTATGTATTGTGCCTGTTTTCCATCAAATAATTTTCTATAAGAAAAATCCTGATCCATACTTCCCACATCTAGGATTTTCTTTCCCTCCTCCAAAACATAATTTTCTACAAACCAATTCATGCGCAATATTGTACTTTTATGCATATTTATTCTCCCTACATTTTTATAAATGAAACCTTTACTACTCACCCCAATATTCTAATAAATAGGTATAAATGCTATCTTCTTTCCAGCCTACTTGATCTATCTTATAAGATAATTTCTGAACAAAAGTATCTTTTGTATAGAATTCAAATTTATCTTTTTCATATCCTTCCATCAGATGTTTTCCCAGCTCCAAAGCCTTTTCATTATTATAAGGAATACTCCTTAGCTGACTTTCAACCTCTGGAAATTGATTACATGTGATTGCGATAAAATAATCCACCGTAAGATAATGAATCAGTTTATCGTATCTTGAAAAATAATAAAAAAAAGCTTCTGATAGAAATTGAAATAATACATTCCCCTGTTTGGCATACAAAAACCATCCTGCCCACATTGCATGGGAGCAAAATTGTGTCTCAGGAAGATTTCTTGTATAAATAGGATAATCTAGTATTTCCTTCTCTAAAGGCTTTAAAACAAGCAATGTAGCATCCATCCAAAATCCCCCATATTTATAGAGAAGAGCGGCTCTGATCATATCTGACAACGCTGCAATACCGATATATCCTTGATCTACTTTTTTTAAAACATACTCTGGCAGTGTGATATATTCTTTATAATTTTCTTCTGTAATAATAACATGCTCTACATTAGCCGGAAGATATTTTTTCTGACTTTTCCAACAAACCCTCACTATTTCTGGCGCTCTTGCCTCTCCCTGCCACCAACAGGTCCAAGCTTTTCTTTTTGTATCCGCGATAGGGGGATTTAAATTTAGACAACATAGGGGAAACTTATCTATAAAAGGTTCAATTCTTTTTTGTATTTCCTTATAAGGACCTTCTTGAAAAATATGATAATTGATCTGAAAAATATTCGCTCCTGTGTCTTTCAATTTCTGATATATTTCCTCTGTATAACGATGTCCCAGTGTTAATAGAATCGTATCCTCTGGTTGTATATTGACTTCCTTATATAAAACAACTGGAATATTTGCAATTCCTTTAGCATTTCCAGTAATATCCGAAACCATAATACAATCTATCTTCTCTTTTAGCAAATTATCCATACGATCGATTTCCTGCAAAAAAAGAGTAAGATAATAGCCTGCTCCATACACCTTAAAATGTTTCACCGAATATACAAAATCTTTTAACTCTTCTATTGTATTTAACTTATATAATGACATCCTATCCATCGTATTTTTTAATGCAAAACATATATTCTATGCTCTGCTATCCCATATCCTTGTAATTGTTCTATTAGTTCCTGAAAATGATATTTATTAGCTATAATATATAAAGCATTTGGATACCTTTTAGTCATTTCTTCAGGTGACAAAATCGGTATGCCTTCCCATTCTGTATTCCAATAGGATGGATTGTTATCTATGTAACATACAATCTGATTCTTCACAGCATACAAAAGCTTCTGTACACTTTTTCCTTTACGACCACATCCAAAAATTATCAGTTGATTTTCTGCAATGTTACCATAGAAATCATCCAACAACTCTTGTTCTTTTCTATTTTTAGAATAATAGTCCTCTATTCTTTGGCAAATATTTTCTTCAGAATCCTTTAACATCATGGTGGTTATATCATCGAAAACCATATCATTCATAATTTCTGCAATATCCATCTTTCGCTCCATCCTACACCGTTCCAACAGTGCTTTCCGATCCTCCATAGAAAACCGAATCAAATTACCAAAAAAATCTCTATACTTCCATTGATAAAAGTTCTTCCATATATGGTAATCCTTTATCCCTCTATCTTTTAAATTTCTTTTTAGAAAATCATACTCATCTGCTATTACCACTGCCTTTTTAGAATCATTGACAGACGAACCCACATTATCCATGCGATACCAATATACGGCTT
>CAMUFS010000084.1 GCA_947088195.1 uncultured Clostridia bacterium | reverse complement strand
AGCATACCGCATAATTCGCAAGCTCATTATGCGCTGACGTTTTTCAATAGGTTCCGTAGGACCATAGCCAATTCTCTGGGCTACTTTTTTGATTGTTCTAGAATGTGATTTTTCCACTTTTTATTTCAGGAAACAGCAATCGAATCATTAAGGATTTGCTACTTTTCTAAATATAAAGATTACAATATTTGTTTCAAAATAACAATTTTAGATTATCGAAAAAGTAGCAGAACCAAAGCATTGGTATCCTCAAGGAACCTATTGAAAAACGTCGGCACTTAGCGAGGTTTCTCACGAGCTTAGTGTCCGCTACGTTTTTCACTAAGCGGGAGCGCGGTGACGGAGGATACCAATGCTTTGGTTCTGCGGACCTCTTTCGAAAATGATTATACAAACATGTTTTTCATAAAGTATAGACAGCAATATGTGAAGAGAGTATAGCAAGGTCTGAGAAGACAATAAAAAGCATTTATGTTATAATATGTAATTATATTATATGCGAAAGAATAAGGGAGGTTTTAGAGATGAGGGACAGAGAGAAGGCGAGGAATAGAGCGCAGGAGTTAGTGGGACGCATGACGCTTGAGGAGAAGGTTTCACAGTTAAAATATGATGCCCCCGCTATTAAAAGGCTTGGGATTCCTGCTTATAATTGGTGGAATGAAGGGCTTCATGGAGTTGCAAGAGCTGGAGTTGCCACAAGCTTTCCACAGGCGATTGGTATGGCCGCCGCTTTTGATAAGGAATTACTTTTTCAGGTTGGGGAAGTGATTGCTGTGGAGGGACGAGCAAAGTATAATACATACAGCAGTCTGGAAGATAGGGATATCTATAAGGGACTTACTTACTGGTCGCCCAATGTGAATATTTTCCGTGATCCAAGGTGGGGAAGGGGGCATGAGACATACGGCGAGGACCCTTATTTGACAGGTGAGCTTGGAAAGGCATATGTGCAGGGACTTCAGGGAGATGGAGAGTACCTGACAGCGGCTGCATGTGCAAAGCATTTTGCTGTTCATTCTGGACCAGAGGCGCTAAGACATGAATTTGATGCGGAGGTATCCAAAAAAGATCTGTATGAAACCTATTTGCCAGCATTTGAGAAACTGGTGAAGGACGCAGAGGTGGAAGCTGTGATGGGAGCTTACAATAGAACCAACGGTGAGCCATGTTGTGGCAGCAAGATGCTTATGAAAGATATATTAAGAGGAGAGTGGGGATTTCAGGGACATTATGTATCGGATTGCTGGGCTATCCGCGATTTTCATACCAAACATATGGTGACAAACTCAGCAGAGGAGTCCGCTGCATTGGCACTGCATTGTGGCTGTGATGTAAACTGTGGGATCACTTATTTACATCTTTTAAAGGCATATCAAGATGGTTTGGTGACGGAGGAGGAGATCACGGAGGCGGCAGTACGTCTGTTTACCACTAGATTTTTGCTCGGTTTGTTTGATGATACGCCATATAATACAATAACCTTTGATAAATTAGAGTGCAAAGAACATCTTGAGATTGCTGACAGAGCGACGGCAGAGAGCGTTGTATTGTTAAAAAATAATGGAATATTGCCGTTGAAAAAGGAGGAGCTTAAGACAATCGGCGTCATTGGACCTAATGCCAATAGCCGTGCGGCATTGATTGGGAATTATCACGGCACATCCTCCCGCTATATTACCATTCTGGAGGGGATTCAGGATGCCGTGAATGAGGATACCAGAGTGTATTATTCAGAGGGATGTCATCTGTTCCGTGATAAAATAGAATCAATTTCATGTGGACAGGACCGCATCAGTGAGGCGATTTTGGTGGCACGCAATAGTGAAGTGGTGGTTTTGTGTCTGGGTCTGGATGAGACGATGGAGGGAGAAGAAGGAGATACTGGCAATAGTTATGCTTCTGGTGATAAGATTGATCTTTTATTGCCAAAGCCGCAGAGGGAACTTCTGGAGGCCGTTATTCAGGTAGGTAAACCGGTGATTGTTGTCAATATGACAGGCAGTGCCATGGATCTGCGCTATGCCAATCAGCATGCTGCCGCTGTGATTCAGGCATGGTATCCGGGCGCAAGAGGCGGAAGAGTGATTGCAGAGCTTTTATTTGGCGAACGGCCTTTCTCTGGCAAGCTGCCTGTGACATTTTATCGGTGTACAGAGGATCTGCCAGACTTTGAGGATTATTCGATGAAGGGCAGAACCTATCGGTATTTTGAGGGCGAGGTATTGTATCCATTTGGATATGGGCTGAGTTGTCAGAATGTAGAGATAAAACATGTCAATCTTGGAGCGGAGAATATAAAAGAGGTCCAGACAGTGTCAGTAGATTTGTCTCGTGGTATTGATCTTTTGGTGACAGTGGAAAACAAGAGCATGATGGCAGCTTGTGAGGTAATTCAGGTATATGGTAAGGAGCTAGATTCTGGGCTTGTACCTTTAAAACCAAGACTTTGTGCTTTTGAGAGGGTGAAGCTTGCACCTGCACAAGAGAAACAAATAACCGTGCATGTGGAGGCAGATGCTTTTTTAGTAGTGAATGAAGAAGGAAAGAAACAAAAAGACGGAAAAATGATTCAGATAAGCGTCGGATTTGGTCAGCCTGATAATAGAACAAAAGAACTGACTGGAAAAGAGTGCTGTACTTTTGTGATAGAGCGGCTGGATCAGTAAAAACTGTAATTTTTCAGAAGTAATTAAGTTTCCGAAAAATCATTCTTTAGAGGGAGAAGGAATGTGATGGAGCAGAAGGTACGTCGAAGATTTGTTGCAATGGATTCTGAGATTATATGTGAGTGTAAGACAATTCGAGATCCAGTGGATTCTTCTATGGATTTACATAATCATGATGGAGATGAGATATTGATGGTGTTGGATGGCATAATAGATTTTTATGTGGAGGGAGGTGGCGCTAGACTGGAGCGGGGTGATCTGATTTGCATCCGTGAGTTTGACTTTCATCGTGGCGCTTTACAGACAAAAGAGCAATATAACCGAGTTGTGATCAATGTAAAAGGGGGATTATTAAAGCAACTTGCTTCCTATGGCATAGATTTTGATGTTTGTTTTCAAAAACTGCCAGACAATCCTCTAAATCGCATTCATCTTTCGGAGTCTGAGGTAGAACAGGTTGAGAACTATGCAAAAATTCTTCAGGGAAGCTTAGTAAAGAAGCCTCTGGGAAATGAGATGGAGACGGAGGCACTGCTAAGATTGATTATGGTGGTGGCAACCAGACATTTTATAAACAAGAAAGCGCCACGCAATACAGAGATTATGCCAGAGCTTGTTGTCAAGACATTTGATTATATTGAAAAACATATTTCAGAAGAGATCTCACTGAAAAGGCTTGAGGAGAATGTTTATCATAATGGGACTTATATTAGTAGATGTTTTAAAAGAGTAACTGGGATCACATTGCAGCAGTTTATTATAGCAAAGAAAATTACATTGTCTTGCAAGCTTCTTAACGAAGGACATTCTCCCTGTGATGTTTGCTATATGACAGGTTTTAATAATTATTCTAATTATTCCAGAACTTTTGCAAAACAAATTGGTATGTCACCGAAACAATATCAGATGAAAAATAGGTAAATTATGTGATATGTGAACGTATTTCAGAGGAGGGTTGCGCGGAGAATTGGCTATGGTTCTCAGTGCGGCCCCTTTCTCAAACTAGACCATTCTCAAATATAATTCTTATATTTTTCCCCAAATTGAAATTAGTATATAATAGATAAAAAAATAAAAAAATAATTATATAAACTATGCATAGTATACAATAGAAAAGTTGTATTTAGCAAAAAAAATGTCAAATATGGTATAGGTAATGGAAAAATCCTTGTGTTATACTGTCAATATCAACAATATAAACAAGGGGGAGGAACGATATGAAGAAGAATCCGGCGGGAAACCATTATCAGCATACGTTGACAAAGATGTGGAATTATAAGTGGATTTATCTAATGCTTTTACCTGTTATGGTGTATTATATTGTATTTAAGTATATTCCCATGTACGGCGTGGTGATCGCTTTTAAGGATTATAATGTATTTAAGGGAGTTTTTGGAAGTCCTTGGTGCGGTCTTGAGGTTTTTGAGAAAATATTGAGAAATAAAAATTTCTGGGAAGCAATTAAAAATACGCTTCTTTTGAATATTCTTACCTTGGTGGTGAGTTTTCCGTTTACAATTCTTGTTTCTTTGATGTTAAATGAGATTATAAGCCCCAAGTTTAAAAAGGTTACGCAGTCTATTTTGTATCTGCCACATTTTATTTCATGGGTGGTTGTGGCAGGTATTGCGACTAACTTATTTTCTCAGCAGGGGGGCACGGTAAATCAGATTTTAAATTCTATGGGATTGCCCTCTGTGCCATTTTTAAGTCATAATGCATGGTGGATTTTTACTTACGTAATATGCAATGTGTGGAAGGAAATTGGATGGGGAACGATTATCTATTTGGCGGCCCTTACAGGTGTGGATGAGAGCTTGTATGAGGCAGCATACCTTGATGGAGCGACAAAGTTGCAAAGGCTGATTTACATAACACTGCCATCGATTAAATCTGTTATTGTCACTATGTTAATTTTGCAGATTTCTAAGATGATGACGATCGGGCTGGATGCCCCGTTATTGCTGGGAAATAAGAAAGTAATAGGCGTCTCTGAGGTTATCAGTACCTATACGTATCGTCTTGGTATTGAAAGTGCAAAGTATAGTGATTCTACTGCGATCGGTTTATTCCAGTCAGTGATAAATATTATTATTTTATTTGCTGCGGATCGGTTTGCAAAGGCAATCGGGGAAGATGGAATTATATAGGAGGGCAGGTAGATGAAAAAGAACGGGAGAAAGAAAAAAATATCGGTGGGGCAGATAGTGAATTATACATTGCTGACGCTTTTGGCATTTATTTGTCTGTATCCGTTTTTAAATGTTATGGCATATTCTTTGAGTGGATATAATGCAGTATTGTCAGGGTATGTTACCTTTTATCCGATTGATTTAACAATGGATGCATACAAGCAGATTCTTGGCAAGACTCAGATTTGGAACTCTATGAGAACAACAGTGATTATCACCCTAGTTGGAACAGCGGTAAGTTTAATTCTTACTATTTTTGCAGCTTATGGACTTTCCAGAAAGGATCTGCCGGGAAGAAGATTTTTGACGGGAATGATATTGTTTACAATGTATTTTGGCGGTGGCATGATCCCTACTTTCTTGGTGGTAAAGAGTGTGGGGTTGTATGATTCGTTGGGAGCGCTCTTTATTCCTCAGGCGGTGAATGTATTTAACTTTATTGTAATGCGGACCTTTTTTAGAAATCTTCCAGAGAGTCTTGAGGAGGCAGCACGAATTGATGGCGCTTCTTATATGCATGTGCTGGTGAAAATTGTTTTGCCTTTGTCATTACCTATTATTGCGACAATTGGATTGTTTTATGCAGTGGGATATTGGAATAATTATTTTGATGCATTGTTGTATATTAAAAATCCTGATAAATATACATTGCAGCTTCGCTTGAGAAGTCTCCTTTTTGGAGAAGAGCTGAATAATTCAGGGGCAAATCTGGAGGGGCTTGGAACGCAGGTTATGACACAGTCTCTTAAGATGGCTACAGTGGCAGTGTCCACCATACCAATTCTTGTTGTGTATCCATGGCTTCAAAAGTATTTTGTAAAGGGTGTTATGATTGGTTCTGTAAAGGGATAGTGAATTACCACAAGGTATTCCTATATATTTCGAAAGAAGGGAAGGATTATTATGAAGAAAAAAGGTATCGCAGGTCTGTTGGTTATGTCTATGATTGTTGCGGTAATAGGAGGTTGTGGGGATAAAGGCAACGCACCTACAACTGCACAAAAGAACAATGAGTCTCAGACGTCCGGGGGGGGGAATAACGGTTCAGAGGAAGTTAGCAAGTATCAGACTACTTATGGAACAAAGACATTTGATAATGTAAAAATCACAGTTGAGCTGTTTGACCGAAGCAATGCCCCAGATGGTTCCACCATCACTGAAAATAAATGGACCCAGTATGTAAATCAAGAGATGAATAAAGTGGGGATTCAAGTGGAGTTTGTGCCTGTTCCCAGATGGGATGAGGTAACAAAGATGCAGATTATGGTTGCCTCTCAGACAGCACCAGATCTGACACTTACTTATACTTATCCATATGCTGAGGATTATTTTAATCAAGGAGGTGTCTGGGATTTGGCAGAGTTTATTGATGGCAAGGATCAGGCACAGAATATGAAGGCTTATCTGGGAGAAGATGTCATCAATATCGGAAGAAATGCTGAAAATCAGCTTTATGG
This sequence comes from uncultured Clostridia bacterium, assembly GCA_947088195.1. Lineage (GTDB taxonomy): Bacteria > Bacillota > Clostridia > Lachnospirales > Lachnospiraceae > RGIG8607. Next base: position 4,017 of record CAMUFS010000084.1, on the reverse strand, counting down.
TATTGTGGCAAAGCGTGCGACAACTGCGAAGAGCAATCTATTTCTCAGAAAGGATTGGATGGATAAGTTAAATCTGCAGATTCCAACCACTCCTGATGAATTGTACAATGTGATTGATCAGATGGTTCACAACAATCCCGATGGGCGAAATGATACCATTGGAGGTATCTTATGGAATGCATGGAATCTTCGTATGGCATTTTCCAAGATTGCAGGAGATCCACTTAAGGTAAGTATTGCAAGCAATGAGGAGCCAATTCAGGATTACTACGATGAAGGTATGAGAGAGTATTACCGTTTTATGAATAAGATGTATAACAATGGGCTTTTAAATCAGGAATATTACACTATGTCAGAGGATAATTTTAAGAGTTATATTGTGACAGGTGCTGTTGGCTTTATGGAGTACAGTGTAAATGGCAGTGTGGATGTTATGAGAGGTTCTTTGTTAAAGACACTTCAGGAAAATGTGTCAGGCGCGGATATTATCTCCATTCCTCCTCTTAAGAATATTAATGATGGAAACCAGTATAGTGCAGCGTACGCGATGGGAGGCTTGATTGCATTCTGTCCAAAGACGGCAAGTGAGGAGAAGGTTGAGGCATGTATGACATATCTTGACTGGATGTGCACAAAAGAGGGTGGTCATGTTATTTACCACGGCTTTGAAGGTGAACACTATGATTATGACAGCAATGGCGTGCCAGTTGTAAAAGATGCGGATTACAATTCTAAGGATAAGGACTGGATTCGTGCAGATTTGTTTGTAACAGGAAATCAGGGATATTTTGCGACAGTAGATGATTTTAATGCCTGCACCGCAAAGGAAGCTCCGGGTTATGAGGATCATGTAATAGAGAATTATGAAAATGCACTGATTGGTATTATCAATCATGATACCACCTATACATCACCTTCTGCTCCTGGATTGATCACAGATATTAATCTGGTTAAGGATGAATATCAAGTGAAATGTATTACTTGTCCAACAGCAGATTTTGATGCGACCTATGATGAATATCTGAATATGTTGGGACAGGCGGGAGTTCAGACAATTATTGATGAGCGCACAGAGTATTATAGTAACAATCAGTAAAATTTTATCTTTGTAAGATGGATATCGGGCTCCCGCAGTTTCAGTGGGAGCTCGTCTTCGAAAAAGAGAGAAAAGTAGGAGGACAAGATGGGACAGAATAAAGATGGAATGAATTATGCACCAAAAGGAAAGCCGGCGCCTGTGGTTGCATTAGGAGAGTTTTGTATTGCGGCGATCGCGTTAGATCATGGACATATCTATGGGATGTGCAATGGACTTGTGGAGGCTGGTGCAAAGGTGAAATGGGTGTATGATCCAGATAAAGAGAAGGTAAAAGCGTTTCTCTTAGCATTTCCTGAGGCTGAGGCGGCGGAGAGCGAACAGCAGATTCTTGAGGATGTTGAGGTTAAGTTAGTATGTGGGGCCGCTGTCACAAGCGAGAGATGTGCGCTTGGTATTCGAGTGATGGAGGCTGGCAAAGATTATTTTACAGATAAGGCACCCCTCACTACATTAGAGCAGCTTGAGGCAGCAAAAAAGACGGTGGAGAAGACTGGAAGAAAATATATGGTATATTACAGCGAGCGCATTCATGTGGAAGCTGCTGTGTTTGCTGGACAATTAATTGAAAAAGGCGCGATCGGTACACCAATCCATATAGATGGATTTGGTCCACATAGAATTGGAGATCCAAAGAAAAGGCCAGACTGGTTTTATCAAAAAGAGAAGTATGGCGGAATCCTTTGTGACATTGGAAGCCATCAGATTGAGCAGTTTTTATTTTACTGCAGGGTGAAGGACGCAAAGGTTTCTTTTAGTGAGGTGGGAAATTATGCTCACCCTGAATATCCTGAATTAGAGGATTTTGGGGATGCAATGTTAGTTGGGGATAATGGTGCAACACAGCATTTTCGTGTGGATTGGTTTACGCCAGATGGACTTTCTACATGGGGCGATGGGAGAACTTTTATCTTAGGCACCGATGGTTATATTGAGCTTCGTAAATATGTGAATGTCGGAACAGGAGATGGAACAGGCGATCATGTATTTTTGGTAAATCAGGATGGAGAACAACACTTTATGGTGTCAGGACAAGTGGGATATCCTTTTTTTGGGCAGTTAATTTTGGATTGTATTAACCGCACAGAGAATGCTATGACACAGGAACATGCATTTAAGGCAGCAGAACTTTGTGTCAGAGCACAATGTCAGGCAGTTAAGGTAAAATAGAAAAAGGGTGGAAAAATTACTATGATTTGTGTGGCGATAGTGGGAACAGGAAGCATTGCAAATATGCATATGGAAGGACTTCTGACGTTCCAAGATCGGTGTAAAATTGTGGCGCTCTGTGATATTTATCCAGAAAAAGCAAGAGCGATGAAAGAAAAGTATAATCTTACTTGTGAGATTTTTGACAATCACCGAGATATGCTTGCTTCTGGGATCTCGATCGATTTGGTTCATGTGTGCACGCCTCCTTATGTGCATTGTGAAATTGCGGTGGACAGTATGGATGCTGGTTGTCATGTGATAGTGGAGAAGCCAATGGCAACTTGTCTGGAAGAATGTGACAGAATGTTAGAAGCGGAAAAAAGAAATGGTGTGACGATGGCATGCATTGCGCAAAACCGTTTTCGCAATTCCGTATATAAGTTAAAGAAAATCGTGGACAGCGGTCTTGCAGGAAAGATCTGTCTTGCTCAGGTGGAATCTGCATGGTGGAGAGGACACTGTTATTATGATTTATGGTGGAGAGGTACATGGGAGAAAGAAGGAGGCGGTCCTACGCTCAATCATGCTGTGCATCATATTGATATGTTAAATTGGATCGAGGGAGAGCTGCCGGACATTGTGATAGCGATGCTTACGAATGTTATGCATGATAATGCGGAGGTGGAGGATCTGTCCTTGGCATGTTTGCATTATAAGGATGGAAGTATCGCGGAGATTACCAGCTCTGTGGTGCATCATGGGGAGGAGCAAAAGATTCTTCTTCAATGTGCAGATGCAAGGATCTCTGCGCCGTGGAAGATAGAAGCAGAGATAAGTCAGCAAAATGGTTTTCCAAAACCAGAAGGGAATGTTTTGCTTAAGGAGAAGCTTGAGAAATATTATCGGGAGATCCCAGATCTTAAGTATGAGGGACATACTGGGGAAATTGATGATGTATTGACTGCTTTGGAGAATGGCAACCGCCCTATGATTACTGGAATGGATGGCAGAAGAACAGTTGAAGTTATCACAGCAATATATCTGGCCGGCTTCAAACAGACTGCAGTTCAGTTGCCCATACAGAAGACAGATGATGGTTATACATTTGATGGAATATTAAAAAATGCAATACATTTTTATGAAAAAAAGGTATCTGTGGAGAATTTTGCCGAGGAAGCAATCACGGTGGGAACGATGGTGTAAAAGAAAGGAGCAAAGGAATGAGTTTTCTGCGTATGGGAGTGGTTGGGATTGGAAATATGGGAAGTGCTCATGCCATGCAGCTTTTTAAAAAACAAGTGGAGGGTGCAGTTCTTGCAGCAGTATGTGATAACAGTGAGGAACGCCTTGCGTGGGCAAGGGAGCAATTTGGCAGTCAAGTTTCGTATTATCAAGACTATCATCAGATGTTTGATAAGGGAGAAGTGGATGCCATTGTTATTGCTACGCCACATACTCTACATCCTGTGATTGCGGTGGATGCCTTTGCACACAAGATTTCAGTATTGACAGAAAAACCAGCAGGAATTGAAATAGGCAGTGTGCGCAGAATGAATCAAGTGGCAAAAGAGAGCGGGCAGGTCTTTGGAATTATGTTTAATCAGCGGACAAATACGCTCTATGGAAAGCTGCGAGAGTTCATTAAGGCAGGGAAGCTAGGAGAAATTAAGCGTTTTATTTGGATTGTAAATAATTGGTATCGCACACAGGCATATTACGATTCTGGAGATTGGAGAGCAACTTGGAACGGAGAAGGCGGTGGCGTGCTT
>CAMUFS010000083.1 GCA_947088195.1 uncultured Clostridia bacterium | reverse complement strand
AAATGGAAGGGAAGTGAATCAGATGGAAACATTGTGGGAGACAATATCAGAGTGGCTTGCGAAAATGTCACGTCTTCCAAGCATTAAATATACAGATGTTGTGGAAATCGTGATTATTTCTTTTCTGCTGTACCAGATTATGGTATGGATCAAGAATACCCGCGCATGGATCTTGGTAAAGGGAATAGCGGTATTGCTTGCATTTATACTACTTGCAGTGCTGTTTCAGATGAGCACTATTATATGGCTAGCAGAGAGGACACTGGGGCTTGGCGTGACAGCAATTATTATTATATTTCAGCCTGAGCTGCGCAAGGCATTGGAGCAGCTAGGGCGCAAGAATTTTATCACAGGTGTGATACCATTTGATGATTCTAAGGGGACGAAGGAGAGGTTTAGTGATAAGACGGTTCAGGAGCTTGTCACAGCATCCTTTGCGCTTGCAAAAACCAAAACGGGAGCCTTAATGGTAATTGAGCAGGATGTCCCTCTCACGGAATATGAAAATACTGGAATTTTTTTGGATTCCTTGATAAGCAGCCAATTACTTATTAATATATTTGAACATAATACTCCTTTGCATGATGGTGCCATTATAATAAGAGGAGATCGGATTGTGTCCGCAACCTGTTATCTGCCGCTTTCTGACAATATGGAGATCAGCAAAGACCTTGGCACAAGACACCGAGCTGGGCTGGGTATTAGCGAGGTGACAGATTCCATGACAATCATTGTGTCGGAGGAGACCGGAAAGGTGACAATCGCATTTGGTGGAAGGCTGCTTAGGAATTTGGATAGTGAAAATTTAAGAAATAAGCTGGTTATGCTTCAGAATAAGACCATTGATGCGAAACGGTTCAGGCTCTGGAAGGGAAGGCGAAAGAATGAAAAAATTAATCACTCATAATTTGATGTTAAAAATTATGTCAGTTGTGTTCGCCTTTATTTTATGGTTGGTTGTGGTTAATATCAACGATCCAGATATGATTAAGACGTTGCGTTCCATAGAGATTACAATTTTAAATGAAGATGCAATTACTGGGCAGGGAGAGGGGCAGGTTTACACCATTAAGGAAAACAAAACAGCCTCTATTGTAGTGAAGGGTCCTCGCTCCAAGGTGGATAAATTGGATCGAAGCGAGGTGAAGGCGACTGTGGATTTCAGTGAAGTTTCCTCTGTGGGAGCTGTGCCAATTAATATTGTGTCGCTTCCTGAGGGAGTAACTTTACAGAATAAGATCACAGAGAGCATGAAAATTGTGGTTGAGCCAATTCGATCACAGCGTTTTCCTGTTGAAATTGAGACAGTGGGAACTCCGGCAGAGGGCTATCTTGTAGGAGATACAGAGGTCTCTCCAAATGTGGTTAATATTAAGGCCCCAGAATCTGTGATGGAACAGATCCATCGCGTGATGGTTCAGGTAGATGTAGATGGCATGTCAACAGATGTAAAGAGAAAGAGTGTGTCTCTTATCTTGATCGATGGCAATGGCAAAGTAATTGATTATGCAGAAAATGAGCATATTACCATTAGTGCCGTCTCTCTGTTGGCTGGCGCTGATATATTGAGGTATCAATCAATACCACTTCAATTAAAAGCAGAGGGTGAGGTCGCTGCTGGTTATCGTTTTACCGGCATGGAGATGTCTCGTGGCAGTGTGTCTGTCAAAGGGACAAGGGATGTGATGGCAGGAGCTTCTCAGATTGTGATTCCATCGTCGGAGGATGCGTTAAATCTGAATGATCTCACGGAGAATAGAGAAGGTGTGATTGACATTCTCCCCTATCTTCCAGAGGGAACAGAATTGCTTAATGAGGAGGAGCGCTATCTTACAGTAGTGCTGAAGGTGGAGAAATTAGAGAGAAAGAGCGTTCATATCTCAACAGATTCCTTGACAGTGCTCAATCCGCCGGATACGATGGAGCTTAGCTATGAGGTGACACCAGATTCTATGGTTGAGCTGGAAGGGCTTCCTGATGATTTGGCGCTGATCAATGCTAGAATGTTAAATCCGACCATAGATTTGAGTGGCAGAGATGCAGGTGTTCATGTGTTTGAGATATCCGTTTCTGTTCCTGAGAATGTCACTTTGATTCGTCAAGCGCGCATTACGGTAATACTCACATATCCTGAGTCGGAGGAATCTTCCTCCATGGAGGAGCCTTCCACAGATACCGTGGAGGTGAGCAATGGCGGGACCCATGGAGGAGAGAGTACAGAGCCGGAGACAGAGTCTAGCTATGATCAGCCAGAAACACAGGAACCAACAATTCCAGTTATGGTAAAGCCGGCGCCAGAAGAATCGACACGTGAGTCGGAGACGCCTGAGAATGTACCAGAGGAATCAAGTACAGGGATGGAAACAGAAACGCCACAGGAATCAGGAATAACGGAACCTTCAAGTACATAACGCTTAAATCCATAAGGCATGTTCTCTGGTTTTGCTTGTGTATTTTTGCGGATAATGCTATAATACCATGTATAGGGGTGGAAGGTTTAGAAGTAAGAGTGATAAGCAATAGCTGAAAACAAAAACTTATACATATGGTTTAGTATAAAATATATTTGGAGGAATGTGCAATGGTAAAGGAAAAAGTAACAATCAAAAACCCTACAGGTCTGCACCTCAGACCGGCAGGCATTCTGTGTAAAGAAGCGATGAGGTTTAAATCAGTGATTACCTTTAGCTTTAGGGATAATACGGCCAATGCTAAAAGTGTGCTGAGTGTGTTGGGAGCATGTGTAAAATGTGGTGATGAGATAGAATTTACCTGTGAGGGTGAGGACGAGAAGGAAGCACTGGCAGCTCTGATTACATGTGTACAGGGCGGCTTAGGCGAATAATTGGATGATGTATAGGGGCAAAAGGTTTTGCCCCTATTTACTTGCGCGCAAGTCTTATGCAGATAATATAACAGTAGAATATATGCTGCTGACACAGAGAACATCCCGCGCAGGAAACTTACATATTGTGGAGAATTGCTGATAGAAGTGCATATAATATAATAATTTTTTGCACAGCATTTGTGCCTATGCGCTGTTTCGCACAGAATTATTATATGCGCCAAACACAGCGCGGAAGAGAGGATTACTATGGGAAAATACTTTGGAACAGACGGATTTCGCGGAGAGGCGAACAAGGATTTGACAGTAGAACATGCTTATAAGGTTGGAAGATTTTTGGGGTGGTATTATGGAAAGGAACACAAAGCGAAGGTGGTTATCGGCAAGGATACCAGAAGGAGCAGTTATATGTTTGAGTATTCTTTGGTGGCGGGCTTGACTGCTTCTGGGGCAGATGTATATCTGCTTCATGTGACAACCACTCCCAGTGTTTCTTATGTGATAAGAAGTGATGAGTTTGACTGTGGCATTATGATCTCAGCAAGCCATAATCCATTTTATGATAACGGAATAAAGGTGTTGAATGGAGAGGGACAGAAGCTGGAGCCAGAGGTGGAGGCTCTGATTGAGGATTATATTGACGGAAAAGTGGAGGAGATTCCATTTGCGGTAAGAGAGAATATTGGAAGAACAACGGATTATGCAGCGGGCAGAAACCGTTATATTGGCTATCTGATCTCAGTTGCCACACGTTCTTTTAAGGATAAAAAAGTAGGCTTGGACTGTGCAAATGGCAGTGCGTCAGCGATTGCAAAAAATGTTTTTGATGCATTGGGAGCGAGAACCTTTGTGATTAACAATAATCCTGACGGAACAAATATCAATACAGACTGTGGCTCCACACATATAGGCAGGCTTCAGTCCTTTGTAAAGGAGCACGGACTGGATGTGGGCTTTGCCTACGATGGAGATGCGGACCGTTGTCTTGCCGTAGATGAAAATGGCAGAATTATAGACGGAGATCTGATTATGTATGTATGTGGCAGTTATCTAAAAAGCCAAGGACAGCTTCCAAGCGATACTGTGGTGACAACTGTAATGTCCAATATGGGCTTGTACGAAGCCTTTGACCGAGAAGGAATCCACTATGAGACAACGGCGGTTGGCGATAAATATGTGGGAGAGAATATGCGGGCAAATGGCTATGGATTAGGCGGAGAGGAATCTGGGCATATTATATTTAGCAAACATGCAGTGACAGGAGATGGCATTTTAACCTCACTAAAAATTATGGAGGCAATGCTAGAACAAAAATCCACCTTAAGCAAGCTTGCTGAGCCAGTGACAATCTTTCCTAAGCTTTTACAAAATATAAGAGTAAAAGATAAAGACACCGTCTTAAATGATGAAGATATAAAAGGTGCTGTGGCAAAAGCGGAAGAGTATCTTGGAACAGAAGGAAGAATGTTGTTCCGCGCGAGCGGGACGGAGCCTTTGATCCGCGTGATGGCAGAGGCGAGAAATGAGGAATTGGCGCAGAAAAGCGTTGCCATGGTTATTGATAAAATAAAGGAAAAGGGTTATGAGGCATAAACAGCCAGAAATAGATGTTATTATAACAGTCTATAAGCCAGACAAAAAATTTAGACATTTATTAGTAGGGCTTCACCGCCAGATATTGCCGCCGTCTCGTATTATTTTATTAAATACAGGGCGGCAGCACTGGAGGAAGGAATGGATCAAGGATATACCAGAAGCAGAGGTCTATCATATAAGAGAATGTGAGTATGATCACGGAGGCACCAGATGCATGGGAGCAGAGCTTTCCACAGCGGAATATATGGTGTTTATGACACAGGATGCAGTTCCGGCAGATGAGAGGCTTCTTAGCAGGATGTACTATGCAATGAAGGATCCACAGATTGCAGTAGCATATGCAAGGCAGCTTCCCAATCTGGGCAGCAGTCCCGTGGATGCTTATACTAGAAGCTTTAATTATCCAAAAGAGAGTGTCAAAAAAACCAAAAAAGAGATTGAGACACTTGGAATCAAGGCATTTTTCTGCTCGGATGTCTGTGCTATCTACAGACGATCCGATTATCTCTTGCTTGGCGGATTCCCTAGAAGCGCGATCTTCAATGAAGATATGATATTTGCCAGAAAAGCATTAGATGCGGGAAAGGCCGTATACTATGCTGCTGACGCGAGAGTATACCATTCACACAATTATACCAGTATGCAACAGCTTCGGAGAAACTTTGATCTAGCTGTATCGCAAGAACAGAATCCACAGACCTTTGCCGGAATATCATCCGAGACAGAAGGGATTCGCATGGTAAAAGCAACCGCAGAATATCTTATAAAAACCAAAAGATGGTATCTGATACCTTCCCTTTTCCTAAATAGCATAGCAAAATACACAGGGTATCAGTTGGGCAGGCATTATAAGAGAATACCAAGAAGGTGGATATTACATTTGACAAATAATAAAAATTACTGGTTGAAGAGGTGGTCTGCACAGTAAAATCAACAGTATTCTCCGTCACTGTGCTTCCGCTTAGTGGTGGAGGATTATGAGAAGGTGTTTTGCAAAAATGTCTTGCGGTTTTGGGACAATAATGTTATAATCAGAGGAAAATTAGATAAACTGGTGTGTCCAGTTAGAAAGAGGTAGATAAGGATGGGGCTCGAATAGACAATGCCATATTATTTATCGTTAAGAGGTACAGCGTGATATACCGACTATCTGGCGCCTTTTCAGGCGATTTGGATTAATGTTAATGTAGACAGATGAATGAGAATAGGAGGAATATCATGTTGAATTATAAGAAATATCAGAGAGTGCCGGTTGTATATATGCCGGAAAGAGAGTGGCCAAACAAAGAGATTCAGAAAGCACCCATATGGTGCAGTGTGGATTTGAGAGATGGAAATCAGGCATTGGTGGAGCCAATGGTTGTGGAGGAGAAGATTGAGATGTTCTCCATGCTGGTGAAGCTGGGTTTTAAGGAGATTGAAGTTGGATTTCCGTCCGCCTCTCAGATTGAATATGACTTTTTAAGACAATTAGTGGACAGAGCCTTGATACCAGATGATGTGACGGTTCAGGTTCTGGTGCAGTGCAGGAAGGAACTGATTGAGAGAACTTTTGAGGCATTGCAGGGAATTAAGAGAGCGATCGTTCATATTTATAATTCCACCTCCACCTTACAGCGTGATGTTGTATTCCATATGAATAAGGAAGAGATCAAGCAGATTGCAATTACTGGCGCAGAGCTTGTAAAGAAGTACACGGAAGCGTTTGACGGCGAAATTATATTGGAGTATTCCCCGGAGAGCTTTACAGGCACAGAGCTTCCGTATGCGCTGGAGGTTTGCAGCGCTGTTCAGGATGTATGGCAGCCGACACCGGACAAAAAGATTATCTTTAATCTGCCATCTACCGTTGAGATGACAACACCTAATGTCTACGCGGATCAGATTGAGTGGATGCACAAGCACTTTAAGAATAGGGATAGCATAATCTTGAGTGTTCATCCACATAATGACAGAGGGACTGGTGTGGCTTCTGCAGAGCTTGCTTTGTTGGCTGGTGCGGACCGTGTGGAGGGGACACTGTTCGGAAATGGAGAGAGAACAGGAAATGTAGATATTGTGAATATCGCATATAATATGTTTTCCCAAGGGATTGATCCAGAGTTAAATCTGGAGCATATCAATGAGATTATTGAAGTATATGAGCGCTGTTGTAAGATACCAGTGCACATTCGACATCCATATGCTGGAAAGCTGGTATTTACGGCGTTTTCTGGCTCTCATCAGGATGCGATCAACAAGGGCATGACAGCGATGAAGGAGCGCGGGGATGGCGTCTGGGCAGTTCCGTATCTCCCGATTGATCCGGTTGATATTGGCAGAGAGTATGAGCCTGTCGTGAGAATTAACAGCCAGTCTGGCAAGGGCGGCGTTGCATTTGTGATGGATACTTATTTTGGCTTTAAGCTGCCAAAAGGGATGCATAGAGAGTTTGCTGATGTAATTCAGGCGATTGCGGAGCGTCAGGGTGAGGTGGCGCCGGATCAGATTATGGAAAATTTCAGGGAACAATATCTGGAGAGAAAACAGCCTTATCATTTCTTAAGATGCCGTTATACAGATATTGATGATAAGGATACCCATGTGGCTTTGGAATTTGAGGATCATGATTCTCTTGTGACAAATGAGGCAGAGGGAAATGGGCCGATCGATGCCGTAAAGAATGCGCTTGAGGCAAAGATAGGAAGAAATGTCAAGGTTTTGGATTATTCTGAGCATGCATTGCAGTCTGGCTCTATGGCACAGGCGGCAGCGTATATTCATTTGATGGATATGGATTCAGGAAAAGTGACCTATGGAGTAGGAATTAGTTCTAATATTACAAGAGCATCGATTCGAGCACTTTTCTGTGCAGTCAATCGGTTGAGCGAAACGTTGTGATTGGTAAATATACAGGAGGGCTGACATTGTTTTCACGAGGAGCAGTTAGCTAGTTTTCTGGACCGATGGGTTAAAAAATATAGTGCTATAGGAGCGGCAGAATCGCAGAGATTCGCCGCTCTTTTATGCGCAGACCTGTGCAGAGGAAATATGTCACTAACGTGGCGCACAGGTCGCGTGGCGAGCAGGGAGATAAAGACTTCCCTACTCGATTGCACACGGGCACCGAAAGGAAATATGGCCGCCAAGCTGACAGGTGCCCGGCGCGCGAGCAGGTGAGAAAAGCATCCCTACTCGATTAATATAAAAGGGAAAATATGGATAAGAAGCTTTAAAAAAGTATATAGGTATGCTATAATCTATTATATTTTAGGAAAGAGTATTATTGTCAGAAAAGAAAATTAGGATATACAGAGCCTTTGTTCTTGAAGGAAAACGGCTTGCTATAATCTGAAATATTGTATAAAATAAGCAAAGATATTATAGATAAGTGAGGGAATGTTGAATGAAAAAGATAATTGTAACTGGATGCAATGGGCAGCTTGGAAGGGCGATCAATCTTATGTATGGGAATCATACAGATATTGAGATGGTAAATACAGATGTGAAGGAGCTTGATATTACAGATATTGATAAGACATTAGCTCTGGTTCGGGAAGTCAAGCCCTATGCTATTATAAATTGTGCGGCTCACACGGGAGTGGATGCATGTGAGACAGAAGTGGATAGTGCCTATCGCATCAATGCGATTGGGCCAAGGAATCTGAGTATTGCTGCAAGAGAGACAGGGGCGAAGCTTATGCATATTTCTACGGATTATGTATTTGCCGGTGATGGCAATACACCATATACAGAGTTTGATAAGCCAGATCCGCAGGGAATGTATGGGAAGACAAAGCTTGCCGGTGAGCGATTTGTGGAGCAGTTTGCAGAGAATTATTTTATTGTGCGCACGGCATGGCTCTATGGAGATGGCAAAAACTTTGTTCGGACAATGCTTCGCTTGTCAGATGCAAGGGATGAGGTGAGTGTTGTCAAGGATCAATTTGGCAGCCCCACCAGCGCAATGGAGCTGGCAAGAATTATAGATACTCTTATCTGGACAGAGAATTATGGGTTATTTCACGGAACCTGTGAGGGCATATGTAGTTGGGCGGATTTTGCGGAGGAAATTTTCCGGCTGGCGGGCAAAAATACAAGAGTAAAAAGGATCACAACAGAGGAGTATAATGCCCCGGCAAAGCGTCCAGCATATTCTGTTCTTGACAATTATATGCTTAAGCTGACATGTGGCTATATGGCGGCGGACTGGCAGGCGGCTATTGCAGAGTATATGAAGGATGAGAAGGAGAGGGGCTTAGCTTAGGCACTTTTAGGAGAATGGATGAGAGATAAAATAGCAGTTCTTCTTCCCTGTTATAATGAGGCTAGGACGATTGAGAAGGTAGTGAGGGATTTTAAGGCAGCATTACCAGAGGCAGTTATCTATGTCTATGATAATAATTCTACGGATCAGACAGCGGAGGCAGCGAAGCGGGCGGGAGCCATTGTCCGCAGAGAATATCGGCAGGGAAAAGGGAATGTAATAAGAAGTATGTTTCGGGATATTGATGCGGATTGCTATATTATGGCGGACGGAGATGACACGTATCCGGCGGAAGTGGCAGGCAGCATGGCAGAGGAGATTCTTTGCGACAGGGCAGATATGGTAATTGGGGACAGACTTTCCGCCACATATTATCAGGTAAATCAAAGACCGATGCACAATATGGGCAATTATTTTGTCTGCGCGGCGATCAATATTTTATTTCACAGTCATATTCGGGATATTATGACCGGCTACCGGGCCTTTAGCTGGGAATTTGTAAAGAGCTTTCCTGTGCTTTCCAAAGGATTTGAGATTGAGACGGAGATGAGCATTCATACATTGGACAAAAATTTTCGTGTGGTGGAGCTTCCGGTGGAATACCGGGACAGGCCAGAGGGAAGCACATCAAAATTAAATACGATAAGAGATGGGGTTCGTGTGATAAGGACCATTATAGCTTTGTTTAAGGACTATAAGCCAATGATGTTTTTTGGCGTGTTGTCTGTTATTTGTATGCTTGTGAGTATGGGTATGTTTTTTCCGGTGCTTCTGGAATATTTTCAGACACATGTTGTGCCTAGATTTCCAACTTTGATTGTTTCTGGTTTTCTGATGATATCGGGTCTTTTGCTGCTTAGCTGTGGGATGATTCTGGATGTGGTAGGAAAGAGGCACAGGCAGCTTTTTGAATTGTATCTCAATTTACTCAAGCTTAAGAAGATGGGGAGCTGATATGAGAAAGGGCGCAATTTTTGTAATCTATGGATTGGTATTTTTATTTTTTTTGTTTCGGATGTTCTATTATAGGGAGGCATTGGGATATGTGCCAAATGAGGAAGCACATATTTCTTATCTCGTGTATATAGAAGAGAATCCGGGCAAACTGATTCCTAAATGGGAAGAGATGGGCTTGTGTGAAGAAAGGACAGAATTGGAGGATGGTATTTGTCAGTATGTGATCAAGGATCGTGTCTGCAATATAAAAAATCCGCCGCTCTATTATATGTTTTTGCATTTAGTAAGCGGTATTGTCACAGAGAAGTCAGAAGAAGGGCATTTTGTATATGTGGATCAGGACAGACTGAAAACGGTAAATCTTTATTTAACGGGGCTTGTGATGCTTTTGATTTTATATATTGGTTGTACGCGGCTTGGCAGGCTGACAAGCTCCTGTCTTGTTCATGGGATATATGCTGTGGCCGCTTCCTTTTTGCCGATGCTTGCTGTATTTGGCTCTGGCATTACCAATAATAATCTGGCCAATCTGGGAGTGGCGATCTTTATGTTGGGTGCTCTGCGTCATTATGAAAGAAAAAGAGGGTTTTTTACTTATCTATTGACAGCGGTGGGATTCTTCTTATCAGCAATGAGCAGTCTGATGGCATCAGGGTTTGTGGTAGTTCTGCTAATTGGCATGATTCTTTTTGATGTGGTTTGGAATAAAGGAAGCAATATTCTTTTAAATTATCGGTTTCTTGTGACAGCTCCTGTTTATCTGGTGGCGGTAATATATTTTATTTTACTGCAGATTCGTTTTGGCTCGGTTCAGACTGATGCAAATAGGATGGCTGTCCTTGAAGCGTGGCGGCCA
>CAMUFS010000082.1 GCA_947088195.1 uncultured Clostridia bacterium | reverse complement strand
TCCTTCACCGTCCGCTTCCACTGTTCCATATAATCATTCTGGAAACCTTCCTCCATATAAGACGCCACTTCTTCCAGATTTCCAATATCCTCTTCCGCCACTGGAAACATACCTCGCCATCGGCTGGATGTCAGCGCCATCTTTGTAAAATAATGATAATATACAAATCCATCTGTAGAATTTTCGCTCACAAGCTCATAAATCCGCCTGCTCTCCTCCAGATTACTCTGTGTGATCGAAAGAAGATCCAACTGATAGCGAAGCTCCTGCTCTGAGGCAGAAAGCTCCTCATACATTCTCTCCACCTTTTCCCTTGACCGCTCAACTCCAGTTATATCAAGAAGAATCAGGCAGAGATATCCTTTTGCTGGAGCAAAACAAAGCACACGGAGATACAACCTCTTACGCTCATCATAAAAAACCTCCGCCTGTGGCTCCTCCATACCCAAGCTTTTCTCTATCAGCCTGTAAAATCCCTCCAAGCCCTCCCTTCCATACTTAAGACTCAATGTCTCATGAAAAGGCCTTCTGCTTATCTCCTCACTTGTTATGGCAAACATGCGCTCAAATGCCTTATTTACATATACAGGCTGATATTCCCCTTCTCCCACAGCCTCTAGGCAAAGACATGCATTAAACGACCAGTCTGCAAGCTTCTCTGTAAGCGCGCCCCTGATTTCCTTATTTATCATTCTCCCTTTACCCCTTTTCGTGCCTGCTCATCCAATGTCAGGCTATAGGACGGCAGAAATCTCTCAAGAAAATAATCTGCCTCCACAAGCCCCATCCCCTTTACCGCCTCAATCGTTGCCTTTTCCGCCTGCAAAAAATCATCATTTCCCATCTTTCGTTCTTCCATGCACTTGATCAGTGCAGACAGCTTGTCCGCCGCCTTCACAAGCCTCCAAAGCTCTGCTTCCTCCTCCGTCTCCATAAGAAGTGGCGCATAGATCTCTTGAAGCTCTGCGGGCAGCCCTGATAATAAATTATCTTTCGCGGCGGACTCCACCTCTCTATATGCCATCCGAATCTCCGGTGCATAATATTTCACTGGTGTGGGCATATCCCCTGTAATAATCTCTGTACAATCATGAAAAAGTCCAAGAAGCGCTGCTCTCTCCGCATTTACCTTACCACCAAAATGAGTATTTCTAAGAACTGCCAGTGCATGGGCAAGAATCGCCACATCAAGACTGTGCTCACTGATGTTCTCCGTCAAGGTATTGCGCATCAGCCCCCATCGGTTAATATATCGCATACGCGAGAGCATCGCAAAAAAATTATTTCCCTCCATCATGCAGTTCCTACTCCACTACATAAAAATGAAAGATTGTCTGATTGCTATATTCTTTATAAGCCTGAAGCACTGGGCTAGGAAAATTCTCATGATGCACACTGTCAGGAAAATATTGTGTCTCAAAGCAAGCTCCCGCCCTTCTCTCATAAACTGCTCCATCTTTTCCTGTTTCTGTTCCTCTCAAAAAATTTCCTGTATAAAACTGCATCCCCGGCAAATCGGTGTAGACCTCAAGCCCCCTGCCAGATCTCTCATCTTCCATGCGGGCAACCAATTTCACCTCATCCTCTGTCTTGAGCACCCAATTATGATCAAATCCTTTTCCCAACACCACAGCCCTATAATCACTGTCAATATCCCTTCCTATTGCCTTTAATTGATTAAAATCCATGGGCGTTCCTGCAACGGGCAGAATACGCCCAGTAGGAATGGACTCCTCATCTGCCTCTGTATAAAAATCCGAATCAATCCAAACCTTCTGTTCCAAAACATCGCCTGATCCATGTCCAGATAAATTAAAATAAGAATGATTGGTCATATTGACAATCGTATCTGCGTCTGACACCGCTTTATAAGAAAGTATCAAAGAATCCTCCTCTGTCAGTGTGTAGGTAACAGTAATATCAAGATTTCCCGGAAAACCCTGATCTCCATCTGGGCTGCGCAGAGAAAAGCTGACAGATGCCCCAAGAGGACTATCCTCCTGTTCTGCCTCCCACGGACGTCTCTGATAACCATTCTTCCCACTGTGAAGATTATTCTTCCCACTATTTTTCTCAAGCAGATAGGTTATGTCATTTAACTTAAATTCCGCATTTCCAATGCGATTTGCGCACCTTCCAATGCACGCGCCAAATCCTGGTGCATTGGATTCATACCCTGTCACATTGGGATAGCCAAGCACTATATCAGCAAGCTCACCATGTCTATCCTTTGTCATAATAGAAACAATTACCGCACCAAAATCAGAAACCTTCACAATCGTTCCGTTTCCATTCTCTAATATAAAAAGCTTTGCCTGAAACCCATCCCTTGTAGTGCCAAAATCTTCTATTCTCACTCCCATAACTATCCCTCGCTTCCATGCTGTAATCACTGAATATTATCATAATATTGCAAATAATTATACTAAACTTTCACAGCATATTCAACTATTTTGTTTTCCTTATTTGTACATTGAGTGTAGATGTTTGAGAGAATCGTTTTATCGTCACTTTTATGTCCATTCTGACTAAACTTTTCCAAAAATTTAAAAATTTTTAAAAAAAGTACTTGCCAAAATGAAAATTTTGTTGTATTATAAAGAAGCATTAGTTATGGCTCGTTGGTCAAGCGGTTAAGACGTCGCCCTCTCACGGCGAAAACAGGGGTTCGATTCCCCTACGAGCTGCTTTTATATGAATGTATAGGATCTCGAAAAGTTAAAACTTTTGGAGATTTTTTTGTGCTTGTTTCAGCTTCTTGTAAAATATATTATCTGAGGCAGATTTTATAATCATATTCGAAAAGGGTCCACCTAGCCAGAGAATCGCCGCTCTGGCTAGGTGAGCCCTTTAATCTATTGTGTACTCCACGCTCCACTTTCCTGATCCACATTCTGTCTTATATCTGTCATTTTCTTTCTCAAATATCAATTCTTCTGCCAGAACATTTTCTGCTCCTTCTTCCAATAATATTGTCGCTTGTGTATTTACCGGAATATCTAAGAACAGTTTTGTTCTGTCACTCTCTTTCTCCCATCGAACTGCTATCTCTCCATACATACTCTGGTAAACCCCTTCTGCATAGGAAAATGCCTTGTCTGTCTGTGGTTTGATCAAAATATGTTGAAAGCCCGGCTTTTGTTCATCTGCCTCAATTCCCAGCACAACTCTATATAGCCAATCTCCCACCGCACCATATGCATAGTGATTAAAAGAATTCATATCGCTGCTCCACATAGTGCCATCCGGCTTTATGCCATCCCAGTGCTCCCAGACGGTTGTGGCACCCATCTTAACTTGATATAGCCATGATGGAAAGTCTTCTTTTAGGAGAAGCTGATATGCCTCTTTCGTGTAACCATTTTCACTCAGTGCATGGCAAAAATATGGCGTTCCAACAAAGCCTGTCAGCAGATGCCCGCCATTTTCCTCAAGAAGCTCTACAAGCCTGTCCGCTGTCTTTTTTCTGTATTTTTCAGGAACAAGTCCAAAATATAATGCCACAATATGTGCCGTCTGCGTCTGCGCTGTCATAGCCCCATCTTCCTGAAAGAATGTTTTTTGGAATTTGTCAACGATTGTCCTGTAAAGCTTTGTAAATTCCTCCTCGTCCTCTGTTTTATGTAGTATCCCTGCTATCTTGGCAAATAATTTCGTAGAATACGCATAATAAGCTGTGCCGGTCAGATCGTTTGGTGTCGCCCCAAAATAACTGCCTTCCTTGGCATCCAACGCCACCCAATCTCCAAATTGCAGCTTGTAATTCCAGATAGAATCTTGTGAGTGGGTCCGCATAAATAGAATCCATTGTCTCATGCTATTATATTGTGTCTCAAGGATTCTCCGATCCCCATACATAAGATATAAGGTCCATGGATTGATCACAGCAGCATCCGCCCACGCCGCCGCTGAATGTGTTCCCTGTGATAAAAGCCAATCACTGTGCTTCTTTCCACTGATAATATCAGGGACAACATGTGGCACACCGCCCTCTTCCGTCTGATCGGCCGCCACGTCTAACAGCCATTTTGAGAAAAATATGTCTGTATTCATCAGATAACAGGCTGCCCGACAGAAAATCTGCGCATCTCCAGTCCAGCCCAGCCACTCATCTCGCTGTGGGCAGTCTGTTGGAATATCCACAAAATTTCCTTTTAATCCCCACAATATATTGTGATGTAGTTGATTTACCAATGCATTGGAACAGGAAAAGCTCCCCGATGGTTCCATCTCAGAATATAACACACATGCCTTAAAATTATCCTTGCACACTGGCTCTGCACTGGCTGGCCACTGACAAAGCTTCACATAGCGAAATCCCTGAAAAGTAAAATGGGGATGATAAATAGAAAGCTTGCCATTGCAAATATAACGAATGGTCTGCTTTGCTGTCCTTAAATTATCTGTGTAGACATTTCCATGTGCATCCAATGTCTCAAAACACTGTAAAACTACCTCTTCTCCCTTTTCTGCCTTGATTTGAAATTCCACCCATCCAGTCAGATTCTGCCCAAAATCCAACACAGTATCCCCTTCTGGCGTTACAAGCAGTTGCTTTGCAGGAATCTCCTGCATTTTTTTCACTCTGCCTCCTGCCTGCGCAGTGAGTACCTCCTTTGAAAATGCAACTACAGACACGGGAAGGTGCTCTGCCTCCTCCAGCTCCCATCTGGCATCATAAATCTCTCCATCATAGATCTCAGAAAACAATACCGGAGAGGTCCATCCCTCCCAGCTTTTATCTGTCACAATACTCTCTTCTCTTCCATCTTTGTAACGAATCAAAAGCTGCATTAAAAATGCTGTCTGTTCTCCGTAATTATTGCGAATATGCAAAAATCCCATCTTGCCCTTATACCAGCCAGAGCCCACCATAGCACCAAGCTCGTTCTCTCCTTGATGAAAAGCCTCTGTCACATCATAGGTCTGGTAACATAGATGTTTCTGATAAGAGGTCCAGCCCGGCGTCAGCTCATCCTCTCCAACCTTTTTTCCATTGATATAAAAATGATACAAACCGAGTGCTGTCGTACAGACATAAGCACTCTCCACCTCACCGGTCACGGTCATGGTCCTTTTTAGACATGTCCCTCTTGAATATTCCTTATCCTCCCTTGTCTCCGCAGAGATAAAGTCCGCCTTCCATTCCCTCTTATCCAAGATACCTGTCACAAAATAAGATACTTGTGATTCTGGGCTTTCTTCTTCCCCAGCACGCACTCTTACTGTAACGGAATATTTTGTAAGAGATCGAATTTGGGGCTCTTGTTTTGGTGTCACCCACGCAGACTGTTCACTTTCCACCCAGCCACTGTCATATATCACTTTTTCTGAAACCGCTTCCCTTACCTTTAGACAATAGGCACTCTGCATCACATTCCTTCTATCACTTTCAAGAGTCCATCGAAAAAAAGGAAAACCCGGTGTCCCGACAGGCTCCTTTATATTATCTATCCATAGATCTTTCACTCTAAGCATATATATCCTCCCTATTTATCACAAATACTTTTTCAACCATTTGTTTTAAAGAATCTGTCTCGATATGTCCTTCCAGCCAAATACACTACCTCAATTCCTGACATTTCTTCTGCCACCACAAGAAGATCCTTTGTTCCCTGTGTGCTCTGATCAAGGCTGATAACTCTTATATAAAATTTATTTAATATCTATTCTCAGCACCCAATCATTTCCATTGGAATATTTCCTTGCAGGCTTAAATACTGTTTCCTCTGCCGCTATCTCACCTATTGGACTGTACACTCCACTGGCAGGATCAAACCAAAGCGCAGTAAGTGTCTTTCCCTGATATTGATCCAGCTTTAAAGAAAATTCCTCTCCAAGATAAGTGTAACACAAAATATAATTTTTCCCAGCAAAAATACTAACACGGCTGTACTTTTCCCTCTGTCCGCCAACCAAAAGCTCCTCAGCAGGCATACCATTCTGGAAATCCACACTCTCCATCAGCTCCACCAGATGACTCATCTGACAAGAGCCTTCATGATGAATGGCATCCGTCCAGACCTCCTTCACTCCATAAGAACCGGGCTTATCGGGTGTATTATAAAACTGCATCACAGCATTATCCCCATACGTATGCCCCATGGCACCCTGAAACACAGACCAATATGCATACCGACGCACATCGGACGCCTGCCAAAATGGCTGCTTTGGATCGTGCAGT
Organism: uncultured Clostridia bacterium; assembly: GCA_947088195.1. Lineage (GTDB taxonomy): Bacteria > Bacillota > Clostridia > Lachnospirales > Lachnospiraceae > RGIG8607. The sequence continues at coordinate 4,322 of CAMUFS010000082.1, read as the reverse complement.
CCCTGAGGAATCTGCTCATAAGATGGCTCACCATCCACTGTGGGCTTTTTCTCACTATAAGAGTGATCTCTGCTTACATATTTCCAATTATCCTCACCAAACCATCCCTCTTTCCCGTTATTATCATCCCACTCCCCAAGAGCAACCTGATCATAACGTCTGTGTCCCGACTGGAACATATTAAAATCCAGCCATTTCTCCTGATGAAACCACAAAGAAGACGAAGTTCTTCCAAAAGGATGAAAACCCACAAGCTGATCTTTTGTGTGTGTCTTCAGATAATTGCCAAGCTTTTGATAAATGCCAAAACCATCCGTCCCGCGAATATCTCCACCAAGCAGCCATATAATATTAGGACGGCTCCCATAACGCTCAGAAAGAAAAGCGGCATACCTCTCCACATTTTCCTCCGTAATATACTTCTCCTTTACAAGACTTCCCCAAGCAGGAAGCAGCGCCATATAAAGCCCCATCTCCTCCGCCATAGAAATAACAGCATCACAGTGCTTCCAGTAATCTTCTGTGTCAAAATCTGTACGGACCACCTGATTTTCCATCACCATATGAACCAAGGTTGCCTGAATTACGCTAAATTTCTTTGCACGTCTATTTTCCAGATAACGGCGTGCATCTGTAAGATTAAGCTTCTGAAACAACAGCCACGCCGTATCCCCAAGCCAAAAAAATGGCTGTTCTCCATTTTTCAGATATTTCTTATTTTCACTAACCTGAAGTGCTCCATATTCCCAAAATTTCTTACTCATAATTCTCCTCATTTCTGTGCCGCTTCCACATCTGCTGCGTGCACGAATCTCCTTTTATTTTCCTGCATCACTGCTGTAATCCTGCCCCCATGTAACCTCGCATTTCTCTTCTCTACCACAATCTAGCTAACCATAATGCCAAGCCCTTCAAATGGAGAAAGTTCTTTTATATATTTCTGTATTTTCATATTAATAATTTCTTAACTTAATAACAACTTAATATTAAGTGAATTTGCAAGGTTTTATTAACTTAATTTGCTAAATACTATATACCAATTTTCCCGTTAAGTCTACCAAATTATGTTTTTTTGTTATATAATAGCTTTGACATACAAGAGCACTTTCTTTTACAAATATTTGTTCACAGCCTTATTATACTACAAATATTTCCAAGCCACCAGAACTATGGTGCAGTCCAAAACAGATTAGAGCACACATACGACACAATAATACAAATATACATAAGAATACAAATACGGAATCTATAATTCGTGATACAGATATAGCACAAAAATTAGTAGTTACAGAGGTAAAATATGCGAAGTGATATTTTAAGTAATTTACAGAAGGAAATATATGATAGGTGTCAAAGAGAAACTAATAAATTTGGGATGGGATGTTACTATCATATTGTTGCAGTAGTAAAAAATGCAGAAATTTTGGCAGAGAAATATGGAGCAGACAAAGAAATTGTTTTGATTGCGGCTTGGCTGCATGACATTGCTTCTATTACAGATTATAGTTTATATGATTTACATCACATACATGGAGCAGAAATGGCGTATAGCATTTTAAAAGAATATGGTTATGACAGCAAAAAAATTCGTCTCGTGCAAGAGTGCATAAAAAATCATAGAGGTAGTGTAAATTTAGAAAAAAATAGTCTTGAAGAATTGTGTGTTGCCGATGCTGATGCAATTTCACATTTTGATAGTGTTCCCAGCTTGCTATATTTGGTTTATGTTCAAAAAGGAATGGGGATTGAAGATGGAAAGGAATTTGTAAAGAATAAGTTGACAAGAAGTTTTCAGAAATTATCTACAGAAAGTAAACAACACTATCAAAATAAATATGAAAAAGTTATGGAAATCTTAAATTGAAATTAGGAGCGTACCATATAATATGACCGCAAAAGAACTTGCCAAGCTTCTTCAGCTTTCTGAAGCTGCCGTTTCTATGGCTTTAAATAATAAGCCCGGCGTCAGCACATCCACTCGACAGCGTGTTTTAGATGCTGCCAAATGCAATGGCTATGATTTTTCTCGCCTTAAGGAATCTTCTGAACCGAAAACAGAATTAGGACTTCTCTCTCTTCTTATTTACCGAAAGCATGGTGCTATTATATCAGATACTCCATTTTTCAGTCAGCTCACGGAAGGAATTGAAAAAGGCTGCCGCCATGCACACTATAGTCTGAGCATCCATTATCTATATGAGGATGGAAATATCAAGAAGCAGCTTACCAAGCTTCCCTACAGCAGTGGCATCCTTCTTCTCGCAACGGAGATGAAGCTTACCGATTTTGAACCATTTCATTCCCTGTCTGCTCCACTGGTAGTATTGGATACATGGTATGAGAGCCTTAGCTATGATTCCATTCTAATTAATAACTTTCAGGGTGCCTACCAAGCTACCAATTACCTGATACGCAAGACTATGAGTCAAGCTGGGTACCTGCGCTCCTCTTATCCTATCGGAAACTTTGATGAACGTGCTGACGGTTTTTACAAGGCAATTCGGGAAAATGGTATGTCTACATCACGCTGTCATGTACTAAATCTCACTCCCTCTATGGATGGCGCCTATCAAGATATGCTTGAACTTTTAAAAAATGGCGAAAAACCTGCCCGCGCTTATTTTGCGGACAATGATCTGATCGCTGCGGGTACCATGAAAGCCTTAAAAGAACATGGCTACCATATTCCTAATGACGTCGCTTTAATCGGATTTGATGATATGCCACTATGTACCTATATTGAACCTGCTCTTACCACGGTACATGTACCAAAACAATATATGGGACAGCTTGCGGTGGACAGACTTTTACAAATTATGAAAGCCCCCCAACATCATCCAGTCAAAATTGAGATTGGGACTCGCATTATCAGTCGGAAATCCGTATAATTATAATCGTTTTGCACAAAAGCCTTGCAAATTGCCAAATTTCCTGTAAAATAGAAATGATTATCATATTTAGGGTAACATAAATTCCAACCTTCGCCAATGATACCCCCCCCCAAGCTTGTGCCTGCGCTGCTTGCACAAGCTTGTAAGCCATATGATTTTGAGTGACAGAGCAGCGCAGAAATGAGGGAAAACATGATTAGTGCAAGTAACGTAACACTTCGAATCGGAAAGAAAGCCCTGTTTGAGGATGTTAATATTAAATTCACAGAGGGAAACTGCTATGGTCTGATCGGAGCCAACGGAGCTGGAAAGTCTACATTTCTAAAGATCCTTTCTGGTCAGCTTGAGCCTACCAGCGGGGATGTTATTATCACCCCCGGACAGCGTCTTTCCTTTCTTCAACAGGATCATTTCAAATATGATGCTTTCTTGGTGCTTGATACTGTTATTATGGGAAATCAGCGCCTGTACGATATTATGAAAGAGAAAGATGCCATCTATGCCAAGGAAGATTTCTCTGAGGAAGATGGCATTCGTGCCAGTGATTTGGAAGCAGAGTTTGCGGAGCTAAATGGCTGGGAAGCAGAATCTGATGCTGCCACGCTTTTAAATGGTTTAGGTATTGACACCGGACTTCATACAAAGCAGATGGCTGATCTCAATGGCTCTGAAAAGGTAAAGGTTCTTCTCGCTCAAGCGCTGTTTGGCAACCCGGATATTCTTTTATTAGATGAGCCTACCAACCACCTCGATCTGGACGCGATCGCATGGTTAGAAGAATTTTTAATTAATTTCAACAATACTGTTATTGTGGTATCTCATGACCGCTATTTCTTAAATAAAGTCTGCACACAGATTGCAGACATTGATTATGCCAAGATTCAGCTCTATGCTGGAAATTATGATTTCTGGTATGAATCCAGCCAGCTCCTTGTAAAACAAATGAAGGAAGCAAACAGGAAAAAAGAAGAAAAGATCAAGGAACTTCAAGAATTTATACAGCGCTTTAGCGCCAATGCCTCCAAATCCAAGCAGGCGACATCCAGAAAGCGTGCACTAGAGAAAATTGAGCTGGATGAAATCAAGCCCTCCAGCAGAAAATATCCATATATAGATTTCCGCCCAGAGCGTGAGATTGGCAATGAAGTACTCACGGTCGAGAATCTGACAAAAACCATTGACGGCGTAGTGGTACTCGATCATATTTCTTTTATTGTCGGCAGAGAGGATAAGATCGCTTTTGTCGGCAGCAATGAGCTTGCAAAAACTACTCTATTTAAGATATTAATGGGTGAGATGGAGCCAGACGAGGGAAGCTACAAATGGGGCGTCACCACCTCTCAGGCTTATTTTCCAAAGGACAATACACAAGAATTTGACAATGATCTAATTATCTCCGACTGGCTGACACAATACTCGCCAGTTAAGGAT
>CAMUFS010000081.1 GCA_947088195.1 uncultured Clostridia bacterium | reverse complement strand
TTTTTTGTAATTCAGGATATTCTATATGATCTATCTCCAAATCAGGGAGAATACGTTGGAGTAGTTCTTTACATAACTCTGGATTTTGCATTACTTTTCCAAATATAAAATCATTTGATATATCTAATTCTTCCCAAATACTTTCATAATTTTGTGGGTGTTTCAATAGGGTTTCCATTGTATGTGTCTCCTCCATATTCTCTATAAGTATTAGCATAATGCCTAGATACTATAGCTCCTGTTATATTTACTATATCATGTGAGGTTACTTATCACAATAAATTTTATAAAAATTTTACCATATAAAAATATAATAAACATGTTTCGTATAAACTATAACCTTGACAGTTTATATACCGATTGGTATAATGGCAATATATGGAGGCTGCCATCCCATACAACCCGCAGATTAGTATCTGCACAATCCAGCACATTTTGAAAGGAAGCGGATCAGATGGATAACCGGAAGATGATACTCCAGTGTGCGCTGGAGCTTTTTTATAAAAGAGGCTATGATGCCACAAGTGTGCAGGAGATTGTGGAGATGGCTGGTATTACAAAGCCCACCATGTACTATTATTTCAAGAGTAAGCGGGGGCTTTTGGAGGCGTTGATTCAGGAGAAAGGCGAGTCTTTGCTTCAGGCAGTCTGCGAAGTGCCAAAACGTTTGTCAAATTTTGAGGGACAATTATATGAATTGGCAAGAATATATATGAGCTTTTGCAGAAGAGAGCGCCATTTTTATTTTTTTATGCTGGGGCAGATGTATTCTCCACCAGAAAATGAGGCACATAAGGTGGCGGCGCCTTTTATTCGAAAACAATATGAGTTAATCACAGATACCTTTCAGAGAGCAGAAGGCTATCTTGGCAATATGAATGGCAGGCAACAACAATTTGCAATAGGTTTTCTGGGGACGATTAACTGTTATATGATGGTATATAATGAAAAGAGTATGGAGAATATGTTAAGAGATGAGAATATCTGTGCAGTGGTACATCAGTTTTTGCACGGAATTTATTCATAAGGAAGGAGAGTAAATTATGGGATACTGGTATGAGGAGGCGGTGTTTTATCACATTTATCCGCTGGGGCTTACAGGAGCGCCGAGAGTAAATAATAAGGAAGCAGGTGACGGTTTTGAAAAACTGAAGCTGTGGATACCACATATGAAGGAGATGGGGTTTACTGCGCTTTATATCGGACCATTATTTGAGTCCTCGACACATGGATATGATACGAAGGATTATCGGCAGGTGGATGTGCGCCTTGGAAAAAACGAGGATTTTAAAGAGTTTGTCTCTCTTTGTCATAAGGAGGGAATCCGTGTGGTGGTGGATGGAGTATTTAACCATACCGGAAGAGAATTTTTTGCATTTCAGGATATTCAGGCTAACAGGGAAAACTCACGCTATAAGGATTGGTATAAAGGCATTAATTTCTGGGGAAATACGCGATATAATGATGGCTTTGGCTATGAGGCATGGAGAAATTGCTTTGAGCTGGTAAACTTAAATCTGTGGAATCAAGAGGTTAAGGATTATCTTTTTGATGTTATTCGTTTTTGGATGGATGAATTTGATATTGATGGAATCCGTCTGGATTGTGCGGATTGTCTGGATTTTGAGTTTATGAAGCAGATGCGCCGCATAACAACGGAGAAAAAACCAGATTTTTGGCTGATGGGCGAAGTGATTCATGGAGATTATTCGCGCTGGGCAAATGATGAGATGCTTCATTCGGTCACAAATTATGAGCTTCATAAAGGATTGTATTCAGGACATAACGATCATAATTATTTTGAGATTGCACATACTGTCAGAAGATTGTCAGATGCTAATGGAGGTCTCTGTAAGGGCAGAAAGCTTTATAGTTTTACAGATAATCATGATGTAGAGCGCTTGATGAGCAAGCTTACCAGAAAAGAGGATTATTATTCAGTACAGATGCTGCTTTATACGCTTCCGGGCATTCCTTCTATCTATTATGGTTCTGAGTGGGGCATTGAGGGACGCAAGGAAAATGGAGATGATGGACCTCTTAGACCAGCGATCGATATCACAAAAAAGGCTGAGATGGAGAATGAGTATTCTCATTATATTGCAAAATTGGGGCAGATTCATAAAGAAAACCCTGAGCTTTCTTATGGTATGTACAGAGAGCTTATGTTGAAGAATCGGCAGTATGTATTTGGAAGATTTCTGGATAATAGTATGGTAATGATTGCGGTGAATAATGATGATGAAGCAGCCAATGTGGAGGCAGCGGCGGGATTTCCGGTGAGTAGGGCAGTGGATCTTTTGACTGGGGAGGAGATTGCTGTTGGGGATAACGGAAAAGTGAAGCTTATTGTTCCAGCACATAGAGGTTGTATGGTACGAATGGAAAGAAAGTAATAGATAAAGGAGAGTTTGGCAGATGGAAACAGGGTTTATCACAGAAGTAGATCGGTATTTATTTGGAGAAGGCACACACTATGAGATTTATAAAAAGCTGGGAGCACATTTGACGGAATATCAAGGGAAAAAAGGTGTATATTTTGCTGTGTGGGCACCTAATGCGAGAAATGTCAGTGTGGTGGGTGATTTCAATGGATGGATTGGTTATAACCATAATATGACCCGTCTTGGAACCTCTGGTATCTATGAGCTTTTTGTGCCGGGGCTTACAGCGGGAGAGCTTTATAAGTTTGCGATTGTCACTCCGTCAGGGCAGACAATTATGAAGGCAGATCCGTTTGGAAATTATTCTGAGATGCGCCCAAATACGGCATCTATTGTGACAGATATAACAGGGTTTGAGTGGACGGATAAAAGCTGGGAGCATCATTCCAATCCGATGGCTATCTATGAGGTACATATCGGTTCATGGAAGAAGACGGCTGATGTGGAAGCAGGAGGCTTTTATAATTATGTGGACATGGCGCATGAGCTGGGAGCTTATGTGAAGGAGATGGGGTATACCCATGTGGAGCTGATGGGCATAGCAGAGCATCCATTTGATGGGTCATGGGGCTATCAGGTGACGGGTTATTTTGCACCTACATCCCGCTATGGAACGCCAAAGGATTTTATGTATTTTGTCAATTATATGCATAATATGGGGATTGGTGTTATCCTTGACTGGGTTCCTGCTCATTTTCCAAGAGACAGCCATGGTCTTGCAAATTTTGATGGAACCTGTGTTTATGAATATGCGGATACCAGAAAGGGAGAGCACCCTGACTGGGGCACAAAGATTTTTGATTACGCAAAGCATGAGGTATCAAACTTTTTAATATCCAATGCATTGTATTGGCTAAAAGAGTTTCATGTGGATGGTCTGCGCGTGGATGCCGTGGCATCTATGTTATATCTGGATTATGGCAAGACGCCGGGCAACTGGGTGCCAAACAAATATGGCGGACATGAGAATTTGGAGGCGATTGAATTTTTCCGTCACTTAAATTCTGTGGTTGCCAGACAGGTGCCAAGTGCAATCGTAATTGCGGAGGAATCCACAGCGTGGCCAAGTGTCACCAAAACCCCAGAGGAGGGCGGCCTTGGCTTTGTGTACAAATGGAATATGGGCTGGATGAACGATTTTCTGGAGTATGTAAAGACAGATTCTCTATACAAGAAATTTAATCATAATAAAATGACGTTCAGTATGACCTATGCATTTAGTGAAAAATATATTTTGGTGTTGTCACATGATGAGGTAGTGCATCTCAAGTGTTCCATGTTGGAAAAGATGCCGGGGTATTTTGAAGATAAATTTGAGAATCTTAAGACGGCATATACGTTTATGTTTGGTCATCCGGGAAAGAAACTGCTCTTTATGGGACAGGAATTTGGACAGCTTAGAGAGTGGAGTGAGGAGCGTTCTCTGGATTGGTATCTGCTACAAGAGAAAGAGCATAAGAATCTTCAAAAGTATGTAAAGAGATTATTGCATCTTTATACACAGCATCCAGCAATGACCGAGCTTGATGAGAGCTGGGAGGGCTTTGAGTGGATGAACTGTGAGGACGGAGATAGAAGTACATTTAGTTTTGTCAGAAAGGATAAGACGGGAAAGAAGTGTCTTCTGTTTGTTATGAATTTTACACCAATGTTATGGGAAAAATATCGTGTTGGTGTACAATCAAAGACAGGCTGTAAGGTTTTGCTTGACAGCTATAAAGACAGCTTGGAGACATCTGTGAGCCGTGTATTTAAGACAGAGGAGATTCCTTGTGATAATCAGGATTATTCCATAGAGCTTGATCTAAAGCCAATGCAGTCCTTAATTATGGAATTTGCTATGACGGAGAAGAAAGTAAAGGTGGAGGATAAGAAGCTTAAGACAGAGAAAGCACCAGAAGATAAAGAGCAAAAAACTACAAATGACAAAAAGACAGTGGAAAAGAAGATAGTAAAGACACCTGAAAAAGCAGAGAAGACACCAAATAATAAGAAAACCAGTTCTTTGAGTTAAGAAAATAACCACTTTGACCGATGTATAACATATATGCCAGTTTAGTTGAAATAGATAATAGAGATTGGCAGAAAGGCTGGGATAATGTTATGCAGGTACAGGCGTCAGGGGTAACAGAAAATATGCGTGTGACGGCCTTTTTGGATGGAAAAATATCAGAAGGGGAAAAAAGCGCAGAGATAGAAAGAGTAAAAGAGAAGCCGCAGGGGCACAGTGGCGTCAGGAAGACAGGGGTGGAGAAGACCATCGGGCTGTATCAGGGCGAGACTGCTGTGCAGGATGCGGCTTCTAAGCGTGCGGAGGAGATCAAAGAGAAGCTGATGAAGCTTGTGAACCATACCTCTGGCATGGAATTGTTTGGCATGAAGCAGGAAGGCTATAGCCTTAACGCGGCTGATGTAGAGAAGATAGAGACGGTGATTGATCAGATACAGGTAAAGCTGGCGGCATACTGTGATTCTTATGTTCCGCCCCTTCAGGTGGACGGGGATGCAGCGGAGGAAATTCTTGGCGATGCGGCGCTGGCGGGCAGCATTACACAGAGATTTCAGGAATATGGCGTAACTCCCACAGAGGATAATATAAAAGAAGCGGGAGAAGCTGTTGCAATGGCACAGGAAGTGGAGACTCCTTCTCGAATAGAGTCCGGCTATATGGCAGCGGCTGGCAAAGAACCTACCATTCAGAACTTATATCAAACAGAACATACGCCAGCTCCGGTTCAGAAAGGGGAGCCTTTGTCAGAGAAGGATTGGGAACAGCTCAAGACACAGGCAGAAAAGCTGCTTGTAGAAGCGGGGATGGAACCCAATGAAGATAATTTGGATACTGCCAGATGGATGATTGAGCAGGGGATTCCAATGAGCAAGGAGATGCTATGTGCATTTTCGAATATCTTGACTGTGGATGGAGATATGAGCACAGATGAGATTGTGGATACCATAGCGCAGGCCATGGCAAAAGGCAAGGAAGCAAGAGAGGCTCTTCTCACGGGAGAGGGTTATACACGAGAGAGAGTGGAAGCTGTCTTTGACAAAAGGAAGGAAGAAGCTGCTGCTTTGTATTCTGTCAGTGAGGGGTTGTCTGACATCGAGGCACTGACAAGGCGGAGACGTTTAGAAGAGATCCGTCTGATGATGACCACAGAGGCAGGTTTTGCTCTATTAAAAAAAGGAATTGAGATAGACACCCTCTCTCTTAGTGAGCTGGTGGATGCGTTAAAAGAGCAGGAGCAGGAATATTATAGGACAATGTATCAATATGATGATCTGGAGCCTTCTACAGAGAAATTGACAGAGGTTCAGGATGTTAATCATGTAGTGGAAGCATTAAAGGAGCTTCCTTCCTATGTAGTTGGTCTTATGTATCAAAATGAACAGAAAGTGACAGCAGCAGCTACCTATGAGGCAGGACTGCCTCTTAAGGTTGCACTGGATGCGGCACATATGGCATATGATGCATTGATGACAGCTCCCGATCGAGAGTATGGAGACAGTCTTACAAAAGCATTTGGAAATATTGATGATCTGCTTGCGGAAATGGACAGGGAGACGACACCAGAGAACCGCCGTGTAATTAAGATCCTTGCCTATAATCAGATGGAGCTAACGGATCAGAATATGGATGCTGTGGCAGAGCTTGATAGAGAGTATCAATATCTTCTTAAAAATCTGACACCTCGTGTCACCATGCATATGATAGAGAAACAGATCAATCCTCTTCAAACAGAGATCCATGAGCTAAATGATCAGATAAAGGCGATCAAAAAGGAAATTGGGCCAGAGAAGGCGGAAACTTACAGTGAATTTTTGTGGAAGCTAGAAAAGCAGACGGATCTGTCGAGAGAGGATAGAGATGCATACATTGGATTATATCGGTTATTAAATCAGGTCGATCGCTCTGGAGAGGCAGCGATCGGTGCGCTTGTGAACCAGCGGCAGGATGTGACTCTGGATAATTTATTGTCAGCTGTGCGCTCCCGCAGAGCCCGTGGTATAAATGTTTCCGTAAACGATGATTTTGGATTTTTGACCGATCTAATACCAAAGGGAATTTCCATCTCCGATCAGCTAAAGGGATTTATGGAGACAATGAATCAGGACAGCGGAGCTTATGAGGAAGAGCAGAAAAAGCAGATGCGAGATCTTGCAAAAGAAACGGAGACAGTGAAGCTTCTTGCTCAGTCAGAGGAGACCGTAAGCCTTGATAATTTACAGGCTGCGCATCAGATTGTATTTGAAGAGATATCTTTTTTGCAGAGAGTACAGAAGCTAGAGAAAACGCAGGGGAAGCAGGAAAAGAGCTGGCAGGAGCGCTTGGAGAGCAAGGAATCCATGCAGGAGGGATACAAAGAGCTGGAGACTGCCGCAGAGGAGCTTATCACAGAGGAGATAGAGAATGTAGAAAATGGAAGAGAGACGATAGAAGAACTGCGTCTGCTCTGCCGCACAGTGGCATTGGCAGGAAAGCTTGCCTCCTTTGAGGACTATCATATGCCAGTGGAGATAGAGGGAGAGACATGTGCGGTTCATGTGCGCTTGATACATAATGAGAATGAGGCAGGAAGAGCAGAAGTATCTATGGAAATTCCTAGTCAGGGAAAGCTTCGCGCAGATTTCCGTCTAGGAGAGGAGAGCACTACGGCCTTTATTATGGCAGATTCTCCAGAGCTTTTGGAATTTGCCAAGGTAGCCGGACAGGAATTTTCTAAGACATTTTCAGACTTTGGCCTTCCAGAGCTGGAGCTTGCTTATGCCGATGGAAAAAGACTTCCCCCAGTGACAGATGACAGGACAAATAATATAGCTGACACATCGAAGCTGTACCAGATCACAAAGGAATTTATTACAGCAGTTGTTAAGTCCCAGAAGGAAAATGTCGATAAAAATATATAACAATAATATGTATGCCACAGAGCGGCGGTCGGTACGGAGACTGACAGAGGGCAAATGGATTTGCAGATGTCGCAGTGAACAGGCGGAAAGGATTAGCAGATGAGAATTAATACAAATATATCAGCGATTATTGCAAACAGCCACCTGCAGAGGAATGACGATCTGGTGAGCCAGTCTTTGGAGAGGCTTTCTTCCGGTTTAAAGCTGAACCGTTCTTCTGACGATTCAGCAGGAATGGCGATCGCTTCTAAGATGCGCACACAGATCAAGGGCTTAAATCAGGCAAATCAAAATGCATCAGATGGTGTATCACTGGTACAGACAGCAGAAGGTGCTTTAAATGAAGTGGAAGCCATGCTTCAGAGAATGAGACAGCTTGCCGTACAGGGAGCAAATGGAACAAACAGCTACAGTGAACGTAAGGCTATCACAGAGGAGATTGATGCTCTTCGGGAAGAGATTGAGCGTATTGCAAAGACGACAGAATTTAATAAACAGACATTGCTTGACGGCACACAGGAGAGAAGACGCTATACCGATGTTACAGGAGTGAAGGTGACATCTTTGTCTGATGATGTGAAAGCTGGCTTTTATGCGATCTCCGTATCTGCCTTTGCCACGCCAGCAACAGCAACACTTACATTTGGAAAGGCAGATACAGATACGGTTGGTGTAAAAGGAAGATTGGAGATTAATGGATATGATATTCTGGTTGAGGCGGGAGATACCATAGCTGATGTAAAAGGCAAGATTATGGGAGCTATGGATAAGGTAAATTTGGAAGCTTCTGATGCGAGTGATCCAACTGCGACTCCACCTACCAATGCACTGAGCTTGACAACTTATGAATATGGCAGAGATGCTGTTGTCACCTGTGTTTGCAGTTCTTACGAATTAAATGATGCGTTAGGACTGGGATTTGTGCCCAGAGAGGCAGAATTAAATTTTAATTACAAAGATAACAAAGCCACATTGCCAGCAGGTAATATCACAATAACAGATGCAAACAATAAAGCAGTAACTATTAATGTGACAGGAAAAACTTTGGGTGATATAAAGGAAGACATAAAAAACGCTGTCAAAAATAATGGTTTAAATATAGATGTCGCAGACTATGCAGGTGGAATAAAATTAACAACAAAAGATTTTGGTGCAGGAGCTACCGTGTCAATTAAAGGTGATAACGATGCTTTGCAGAGTGCACTGGGAATTAAGACACAGATCAATGAGCTTAAAGTAATAGGAAAAGATATGGAAGCGCAGATTGCTGGAAAAAATCTGCCAGGCAACAGTGAATTTACCAACACCTCTGTCTTGACCTGCCGTGGCAATAAAGCACTTATTCGAGATAATCATGGTTTTGAGATGGAGATTACAGTCGAGAAGGATCAGATGATTCAGGAAGACATTGACAAAATTGATCCAACAGCTAATCCGCCGAAGGAGTTAAGAATCACAACAGAGGTAAAGGATCTTGGCATGATGACACTTCATGTAGGTGCAAACGAAGGACAGATTATTGATGTCAATATCCCTGAGGTCAGTCTTAAGAGCCTTGGCATTGATTTGATGAATACCAGTACCGAGGATGGCTGTGGTAAAGCACTTACAGCATTAGATGGAGCGATAGAAAAGATTTCTTCCATTCGTGCAAGCTTAGGTGCTTATCAGAATCGTTTGGAGTCGACAGTTAATAATCTAAGCTCTTCTGAGGAAAATTTAACAGCGGCTATTTCACGTATCGAGGATACAGATATGGCAGAAGAGATGACAGAATTTACCAAGCTTCAAGTATTGACACAGGCATCTACTGCTATGGTTGCGCAGGCAAATGAGCGTCCTCAGACAGTATTGCAGTTGTTATCATAACTAGAATTGAGCTCTGCGAAGGTGGGTGATAATGGATATGACAAAGGAAGAGATTCAGGAATATAGTCTCCGCATTACACAGGGGAACCGCTCTGATTTGGTGGTGGTGACATATGATGTTATTTTAAAATATCTTAAGGACGCTAGAGCAGAATATCAATCTGGTGAGAAGGAGCAGTTTGTTCTTTCCATAAAAAAAGCAAATGATTTTCTGGCAGAATTAATGAGAGCGTTGGATTTGCAATATCCCATGTCCAGAAATTTGATGAGCATTTATTTATTTGTCCAGAAAAAATTATTGCAAGCGCAGTTTCAGAAAGATCCATCCAGTCTGGAGGGGCTGGATCGGATATTAAGTGAATTGAGAGAGGCATTTGCCGAAGTTGCCCGACAGGATAAGAGCGAGCCATTGACAGGTGGCAGAGGGCAAGTATACGCAGGGCTTACCTATGGGAAGGGCAGCCTGATAGAATCATATGAACCAAATCCCGGATTCAGAGCCTAAATGGGCTCTGAATCCGGTTTTGTTGCTTACCAACTTAAGGAGTATGCTTTAACGGGGGTGTTACAATGAATCAGACATATGATATGTTTAATGAGATTCTAGTAAAGTTGTTCCGAGATATTATGGATATAGAGGGAAAAGCAATTATAACAGAAGAATTTCAGGATATTTCTAATAACGATATGCATGTTATAGAAGCGATTGGAATATATGAGAAGAAAAATATGTCAACCGTGGCAAAAACACTGTCTGTGACAATCGGAACTCTGACGATCGCGATTAATAGCCTTGTAAAAAAAGGATATGTCAATCGTGTTCGAAGTGAGCAGGACAGGCGTGTGGTATATATTTCATTGACACCAAAAGGAGAGAGGGCATACAGACACCATGAAGAATTTCACAGACAGATGATATTAGCAACAATAGATGGCTTGTCAGAGGAAGAGACAAAAATACTGGTAAAAGCATTATCTAACTTAAATGATTTTTTCCGCAATATGACAAATGAACATGATAGAGAAATCATTAAAGAAACAACAGAAAAGAAAGCATTATAAGTGTATTGCTTTCTTTTGGCATTTTTGTACATCCCAGCATAGGCAATTCTCTGGTTGAACTCTTCTTGAATATGGCTTACTAACCCACAATTATAAATAACCCATAAGCATATTTTTTGTAAAGTATACTTTATAAAAAATATAGTTATCGCTTATTTGTAATAGGGGAATCATGTTCGAGATAGGTCCACCCAGAGAATTGGCTATGGTCCTCTGTCACCCCGCTCTCGCTTAGTTCAAAACGTAGCGGATGCTAAAC
>CAMUFS010000080.1 GCA_947088195.1 uncultured Clostridia bacterium | reverse complement strand
GAAAGGATGGTCCCGGATTATTGGCAAAACAGAGAATGTATTGTGCTTCTTCTCGTGAAATCTGTTTTTTGGAGAGCAGATCGGCACAGGTTTTTGCTCCCATGGGATAGCCGCAGACAAAACCGGCGAGAAGGGCATAAGAGCCATGTTCTGAGATGCCAAACAGACGGCTGGTAAATGGGTGCAAAATTTTGGTAAATAATGAGATGCCGTTGAGTGCCACCAATAAATTAGAGAATATCATAAAAGGCAGCAGGCTGGGTATAATGGAATGGAACCATAAAAGTAATCCTGCGGATGCGCCGGAAACGGTGGTCTGTGGGTGAAGCATAAGCAGAAGGAAGAAAAGAACAAAACACAAGCGGAATAGGAAAAGTTTCATAAAAATATGAAATCCTTTCTTACTATTTAGTGAAAGATATTCTTAATATTCCATCTTTATTCCCCTGTGGTTTTATTTTTTACCAAGTTTAAGTTGATTTTTTTGGCAATTTGTGTAAAAATAGAAAAGGTTATATTTCGAGATATTTTTTTAAATGGATAAGATAATGATTTGGAAAAGAGGGAATTATGTTAGAGATTTTTGAGCCAAAAAAGGTTTTTATGTATTTTGAAGAGCTGACACGTATTCCTCATGGTTCAGGAAATACAAAGGCAGTGAGTGATTATTGTGTACAATTTGCAAAGGAACACGGACTTGTCTATTATCAGGATGAATGGAATAATGTAATTCTTGTAAAGGAAGCTTCTTCAGGCAGAGAAAAGGACACTGGTGTGATCCTTCAGGGGCATCTGGACATGGTGGCTGTGAAGGAAGCGGATTCCCCCCATGATTTTGAGAAGGATGCGCTTCCTCTTTCGGTGGAGGGAGACTGGATTTCTTCCACAAAGACCAGCCTTGGTGGGGATGATGGGATTGCGGTGGCCTATGCGCTCGCCGTGCTTGCTGATGATTCCATCAGTCATCCGCGCTTGGAGGTTATCTTAACCGTAGATGAGGAGACTGGCATGACAGGGGCGAAGGAGATCGATCTGTCTATACTTCAGGGAAAGTATCTTATTAATCTGGATTCTGAGGAGGAAGGCTATATTTTGACAAGCTGCGCCGGTGGCTTAAATGGTGAGATAGAGCTTCCTGTGCAGTATGTGGAGGCGGAGGGAACGTTTCTTGTCATCACCGTGGAGGGGCTTTTGGGAGGCCATTCTGGTGCGGAGATTCAGAAGGAACGTGCCAATGCCATCAAGCTTGCAGGAAGACTTCTGCACACCTTAAATGAGGCAGCAGAAATCGGTATAGCTTCTTTTTATGGCGGAGAGAAGGATAATGCAATACCGAGAAGCAGCACGATAGAGCTTCTTGTCACAGAGGAGGCAGCGCCACTTCTTATAGAGCTAATTCAAGCGGAGGAGGAGATTTACAGAAAAGAATATGCTTCCTCAGATGGGGGTCTGCATCTTAAGATAGAGAAAGGCGGCGTGCGAAAAGAGAGGGTGCTGACCCCAGCGGCTCAGGAAAAGCTTATCTTTTTGCTTGTCAATATGCCAAATGGGATTCAACATATGAGCATAGAGCTTGCAGGTGTTCCTGAGACCTCTCTTAATGCGGGGGTGGCGGTGCTTACAGAGCATTATTTTTCCCTCACTGTCTCTGTGAGAAGCTCTGTGCGGTCAAGAAAACATGCGGTCAGTGCACAGCTTAAATATCTGACGGAATTTCTTGGCGGAGAGTACAGAGTGCGTGGGGAATATCCTGAGTGGGAATATAAAAGAGATTCCAAATTAAGAGATCTTGCCGTGTCAGTTTACGATGAAATGTACGGCAAAAAACCAGTGGTTCAGGCAATTCATGCTGGGCTGGAATGTGGGCTTCTGCTTGATAAATGTCCGGGGCTTGATATTATCTCGATTGGGCCAGATATGAAAGATATTCATACACCAAAGGAGAAATTGAGCATATCCTCCACACAGAGAGTGTGGAATTATCTCATCACTGTTTTGGAGAGAATTTCATAAAACAGCTTGTGATAAGATAAATAAGGAGTACAGGATATGGACAAAAAAACAGGAGATAGAGGTTCAAAAAACACAAAAGAAAGTAAAAAGGGAGGTTTTCTTCAGCGATTTTCAAGAAAACCACTATGGTATCGTATCTTTATGATTGTTTCGACAATTATAATTATGACCCTATTAGGCGCGATTGCTTATATTTTACATCTTGTGAGTTTGGTCAATTACGATCCCGGCACCAAGCTGCCGGAGGGAGGAACCACACAATCAGAAATTTTTGTGACAGTGGAAAATCCAGAGGATTATACCGATCGGCCAGTAGCCAGTATAGAAGCTTCTGAGCATGAGGGAGACGGGCGATCGGCGGCAGGCATTTACAATATTCTTCTTATGGGACTTGACAAGGATAGCGGCAATTTGTCAGATACGATGATAGTGGTGACAATAGATGTCAATAAGAAAGCGATTAAGCTTACTTCCTTTTTGAGAGATATCTTGGTGCCAATACCGGGACATTCTGCAAATCAGCTCAATACCGTGTACCGCACGGGTGGTATATCATTAATCAAAGAAGTATTTGCCAAAAGCTTTGATCTGTGTATTGATGGTTATGTAGCAGTTAATTACTCAGAATTTACCAAAGTGATTGACGCACTTGGCGGCGTGTCTGTCTATATGTCAGCGGAGGAGGCAAATTATCTCAATACCACAAACTATATTTCCGATCCAAAGTATCGAAATTTGGAAGTCTATACAGGAGTACATTGGCTCAATGGCGCGCAGGCGACCGGCTATTCAAGAGTGAGAAAGATTGGCCATGAAAATGAGCTGTATGACTTTGGAAGAACGACAAGACAGCGAGAGGTTCTTACCGCACTCTATGAACAGCTAAAGAGCAAAAGCTTACCAGAGCTGCTTGGCTTAATGGAGACAGTGCTTCCACTTGTCACCACGGATCTCACGCCCTTGGAGATGACCAATATTGCGACAAAAGCAGTGGCGGCCGGTGTGCTGTCCAGTGAGATGGAGCAGCTTCGTATCCCATTAGATGAGCTGCACCAGAATGCCTACTATGAAAAAATGCTGGTTCTGGACATTGATTTTGAGGCAAACACAGAGGTAGTTCACAAATTTATTTTTGGGGATGTGGAAGAAGAGGAACCAGAAACCAGCAGAAAAAATACAAAAGAATAAAGAAAAGGGTTTTGTGATATTATGATCATGATATCCTAATATTATTATGGTGACAATTCAACTAGCCCCAGATTAGAGCTGTGTTTGTACAAATTTTTCCAATCGTACATGTGTAGAATGGGTGCAGGTTGAATGGTGACATACTATCAACAACAAGGAGCACAGAGCATGGATAAGAAAACAGCGGACAGAAGTCCCAGAAGCACGAAGGACGGAAAGAAGAATGGTTTTTTTGGAAAATTTTAGAAAAAACCGCTTTGGTATCGCGTGTTTATGATTAGTTCAGCTATTATTATAGTAATATTATTAAGTGTGATCGCATATGCATATCATTTGATGAGCTTGGTCAATTACGATCCCGGCATAAATCCCCCCGATAATCAGGAGATGACGTCAGAGTATTTTGCCACTGTGGAGAATCCTGAGGATTACACTCATTTGCCAGTAGCCAGCATAGAAAATGATCATGAGGGAGACGGAAGAGCAGAGGCGGGTATTTATAATATTCTGCTTATGGGACTTGACAAGGACAGCGGCAATCTCTCCGACAGTATGATGGTTGTGACGATTGATTTAAATAATAAAGCGATCAAGCTTACTTCTTTTATGAGAGATATTCTGGTGCCAATACCGGGCCATTCTCCAAATAAGCTAAATACCGTATACCGCACAGGGGGTATTAAGCTGTTAAAGGAGGTATTTGCCAAGAGTTTTGATTTGTGCATTGATGGGTATGCAGCGGTAAACTATTCAGAGCTGACACAGGTCATTGATAAGCTTGGTGGTGTCTCAGTCTATATGACAGAGGCAGAGGCAGAGTTTTTAAATACGTCAAATTATATCGCGGATCCTAAGTATCGGAATCTGGATGTCTACACGGGAGTACACTGGCTGAATGGAGCACAGGCAACTGGTTATGCGAGAGTGCGTTTTGTGAATAAGGGCAATGAGGCAGACGATTTTGCAAGAACCTCCAGACAGCGCCAGATATTGAATGCGATTTATGATCAATTTAAGAGCAAGAGTCTTCCAGAGCTTCTTTCTGTGATGGAGACAGTGCTTCCACTTATCACTACAGATTTTACCATATTAGAGATGACGGAGATTGCTACAAAGTCTGTTGCAGCAGGTGTATTGTCCAGCGAGATGGAACAGCTTCGTATCCCTCTTAATGAATTACACGAAAATGCATATTATGAGAAGATGTTGATATTGGATATTGACTTTGAGGCAAATACAAAAGAAGTGCATAAATTTATTTTTGGGGACGAGGAGGAAGAGGAGCAGACAACAGAGTAAGGGAAACATCGCCAGATCCTTCGTCTGCCGTGATAGTAAGAAAATCCAGATGAAATCTTAGCCAACAGATTCCATCTGGATTTTGGGTATACCTTTTTACTTTTTAGTTCGATTTACAATGTAATCTTTTAAGGAGTTTGCAATTTTTTTTTGTACAGAGTTAGGGTTTGTTTGATAAATTGATCCAGCAGTGTCCTGCCAGATAATAATTCCATCAACGTAGGTATTTTCAATTACATACATATTGTGAGGAACTTTAGGATTTAACTTCCATGCCTCCTTTGTGAGAGCAACGACGTTTCGATGCTCAGATTTAGCAATTCCAGATAATTCTATGCCATCCGCAATAATAAAACCGAATGTAGACAAATATTCTTTATATTCGTCGGAGAAGCTTAGTCTCAACTGCAATTCAGCATCTATAATATCAGTTGTTGTCGCAGCTTTCATCGGTAACAATTCTGGCAGATTATTGATTATATCAACGATATTAGCCATTTCTTTCACTCCTTGCTCTTTCCGCTCTTGCTTTCCAATGAGCCTTTCTTTCCTGATCCCAAGTATTTCCTTCACCATGGACGGTCGTCTCTACAGTATTATCGTGCCACAGACTTTGATTTTTCTTACCATCTTCGTATTCACCAGTTCTGTGTTCTTCTTCCGTTAGCTCAATAAGGGGAGAATCAGCTTTTTGACCTAAATGATGTAGTTCAAGAGGCTTTCCTGTTTTACTGTCCAAGGGTGCCAATCCACGAGCAATTCTATCCCTATTGGATATTCCATCTTTGTCGGTATAATCAAGATCAATATTTTCTTTAATCAAGCACTTTCTTCCATTGATTTCTACCTCAATCAAGCCAGCGTTCTTCAATATTTCGTACTGCTTCATATTTTCGATATTCTCGATGATTTCATCTGACCATCCGGTTTCTTTTTTTATTTTTACCTTTTCTTCTTCTGTTAATCCCTCAGATGGAGTATCGACTACATCATTTGTTTGTATCGCTTTAGCAAAACATTGTTCTAAAAGTGCAGAACGAGATGTTTTTTCTATATAAGAAATATCTGGTGGTTCAATCAGTTTTTTTCTGTTGTTTTCAATATTGTTAGAAAACTCCTTTGATTCTGAAAGCTCGTTGTTATTGATTGGCACATCCGGCTTTTCCAGTTGTTTCATTGCAAATAACTCAATTCCAGCAGTCAATTTACCTATCTCCTTTCACCATTTTTTCGATTTCCGCTACAGTTTGGTCAGAAACGTCAATGAAATATTCACGAATAGTAGCAGGAATATCAGTATTCTTTTTCAAAGAGCGATATATTAGCTTAGACACATTAGTGCGGGCGTATCCAGTCAAATTCTTGGAATAAAGCGAATGTAGTATCGTTTTGATTCTTCTAATTTTATCATCTGTTGGTGCATATAAAGTTTGTTCAAGCAATTCTATAAAACTATCCTCTGGCAGAACCTTCGATTGACATACACCTTTAACCATCATAGTAACAGTTAGTTCGGTCAAGAACCTGGCTGTAAGGTGTGCAAAAATCATTGGGTCATCTGCAAAGGTCAATCGAATGTCGTTTTGCTTTATTTTGTTTGTAACATATTTCATCAGCTTATCACAGGAACAAACAACAACGGATTCCGGTTCAACCATAAGAGTGTTAAAAAAAGCAAAGATTTTCCGCTTTATCAGAATATCTCCTCCGAAGGAACTGTGTATAATACTTAAATTGATTTCATTAAATCTATTATTGTTGTTAGTGTTATAAAGCTTCTCGTCGCTCACAAATAGATCTAACTCTTTTTCTTCACCATCAGAATCCAAAAACTTGTCTGATATTTTAACGGGAGTTGGGAGAACCATACCTTCTTTGTGGCAAAAAGCGTAACCTGTTTCAAGTGTTCCAAGTTGAATCGCATCATCAGCGGAAATTCCGATTGTATTTGCGATTGTCTGCTGGTCATCTGCAGAAACAATTCTTTGAACGATCTTAGTCGAGGAGTTTTTAATTATATCTGGTGCGAGCTTAGTAGGAATTTGCTCTGCAACAATAACGCCTTGCCCATAAGAACGCATTTCTGCAAGCATGTTTGTAAAATGCTCAATTGCTTTTCCTTTTGGATTTCCAAGAGTTTCGGTAGAACGCTCTGTATCAACATTTTTAAGCAGACGATGTGCTTCCTCAATGACAAGCAGATGATTTAAGGACATTCGTTGATTGCCGCTAATTTCTTTTTGAACTTGGCGATATTCATTGATCAATATAATCAATAATCCAACACTGAATGCCTTATCTGAGTCATCAGCAAGCCCTTCAAGCTCAAAAATGATGTTGTTATCAAGGAATTTTTCAAAGTCAATAAACTCACTCGTATTAAACGTATATCCTTTAGCTCCTACACAAAGATTTTCTAAGCGTACCTTCATTGCTGTTTTAACATTTCCCGCAACCTCTCCATCATACTTCAATTCTTCCTCGACATACCGAGAGATTTCATCCTTCAACTCTTGCATGGTGGGGAAAAGATATTTATGAGACTGCTTTGCATATTGAATTTTTGTGTGTTCTATATTAAAGAAATCTATTGGGCTATTA
Source organism: uncultured Clostridia bacterium (assembly GCA_947088195.1). Taxonomy (GTDB): domain Bacteria; phylum Bacillota; class Clostridia; order Lachnospirales; family Lachnospiraceae; genus RGIG8607. The sequence continues at coordinate 3,632 of CAMUFS010000080.1, read as the reverse complement.
TTGTTTATAAGCATCGGATGATAGCCAAGGGTTAAATCCCATCCTTTGTTGCGATATACTGTGTGTAAACATTTTTCTAAAATGTAAGGCATAGGTCCATAGAACGAGAACGAAGCATTGAACAAATCTTTTAGGTAGTCAATATGGATTTGTGGACTTACACCTGGCATTATATAGAACGGATTTATTCTTGGAGCATTGATTTCCGGTTTTCCAGGAGTATATATGATGGTATCGACAGCGATATTGCGATATTCCTTTTTTGCTGATTCGATAACAAGGAATGGTTTATTTGCTTCAATAAGGATTTTCTTTACCGTAGTAGTTTTTCCACTTCCTGTAATACCACAAACAAATGTGTGCTTATTAAGGTCTTGTTCACTTAATCCAAATGGCATATTATTCAATGGTCTTTTACCATCTAGGACATTACCAATCGGAATTTTATTATTTTCCAATCGACTTGCAATCAGAGGGAATTTCTTTTCAAGCCTCAATTCAAAATCTGGAACACTTTCCGTTGGCACAGTACACAAAAGGCCCAGTTCAGCGGAGTTAATATAGGTACATAAAGGATTTTGCTGAGAGTTTTCAAGGAAGGAGGGGATTCTTAAAGCATCTCTTCCAAAGGTTTTTGGCTCAAAAGCAAGCATAGGTAATTTTTCAGCGTCAAGTTTAGACAATTCGCCGCTCAAACAGGCACGGATAATATTTCTGGAAATCTTTGATTCCGCAGAATAGACGATTGCGGTCTGCCAAATTCCATTGTTCTGGCCAGCCTTAAGTCTTTCAATCGCATTGTCTGCATAATTCATCAATTCAATAGCAAATCCATTTTGAATGTCGCCAGAAATGCTTTTTCCATCTGTTATTGCTTCTGATATTGAGTTACTATATCCCTCGGAGTGGGATTCACCCTTTCCAACGATACTGCCGATAATAGTTCCCAAACCGCCTCCGATAGTACCGCCTATAGCAGCACCACCTGCAGTTCCTAAACCCGGAGAAACAATGGTTCCTAAGAGGGCACCTGCTATCACACCGACCGTCGCACCGCTTCCGCCTCCAATAGGACCAGCTATGTTATTTTTTGTGTCATTGACATTCGTGGCTTTGGCGCTTGTTTTTGAAAAACTACTCGATCGAACAATATTTCTTTTACTTATTGCGAATGCCTTATCCTTCACAGAAATTAATTCTGAGATATTCTGTGAAATTACATCGTTTGAAACAGGCTTTGCAATGAATAAAAGAGAGTAATTCTGCCCATTCAGGCTACGCATGATAGATGAAAGGCTAAATGTTTGTTTTTGTTCTTTGACATACAACGAGGGAATACCAGCAAGGATACCATGGTGTATTTCGTTATTATTTGTAACAGTGAAGCTCGGTGTTATTTTTGTTATTTCAATTCCAGAAAGCATACCCTGTGTAATTGCTTTTACAGATTCTACATCTGTTTTTGAATACACTCCGAGAACAAGGTTTGTTATACCATCACGACTAATTAGACCATAGGCAACTGGAATATCAATAGAGTACAGTGCAGTAAATAGCTTTTCAAAGCGTTCATTAACATTTTCAAAGATTTTGTCCACATTATCAGCCGTACAACTGTTGATTCGAAAGAAGGTCATACTTTCAAGTTGAATTGTGCTTTTCTCGTCAATGTGAGGTTCTATATTATTTTTATCTACAAGATAAGATGGGTAAATCAATTTCAGAAATTTTGCGGTCTGATCGCCAATCGTTTTACTGTCGCTATTAAATTCTTCCATATATGCCTTTTGTTGAGGAGTAAATTCAATATTGTTCATAAGTCCCTCCTTACATGGATTTCTTAATTTCTTCGATTCTCATATTGAAGTAATTCTCGATTTCATCAAACCATTTCAAGAATTGTTGTTCTGTCTGAATCAAATAATCATTTATTGCTAGAGACAAATTCTTTTTGCTTCTCTTAGATTCAATAACATAGTAGTCAGCCAAAGCAGTCCCAATAGATGCAACAACAAGAATACTTATTGGAATAGGAGTAAGAGAGGAGAAGGGGCGATCGGCAATTAAAATAGCTCCGATTCCGATTGCTGTTCCAGCTATAAGAGTTAGTCCCCCAACCTTTGAAGCCTGCATGATTTTGGAGACTTCCTTATAATTTATCAAAGTTTTAGGAGTAAACTGATACTTGCTAAGAATCTCGTGTCGAAGATTGATTTCATCAAACTTGTTTTGTCTTGAAATATCGGAAAAGAACTCTGTTTCCATTAGCTTATCGGAGAGTGCAAAGAGCATATCGCTTAGTAGGGATTTGCTCCGAGTTTTAAGCTCAGAATTTACTAATTTTGTTACTCTGTTCAACGCTTCATCGGAATGGGTAGAATTCAAGACAACAGAAGAAGCTCTATCTTTGAGATCGTTGAATATTACTTTGATTTTGGGTTTAATTGTTGTGCTGTACATTTTTTGTAATACCTCCTTTAATTTTATTAACATCCGACCATGCGGCATCAATTCTGTTTACTTGTTCAGAGAAAGTTTGAATGATTTCCCTCATTTGCTCAGCGGTTGCTTTTGCTTCTAGGATTTTATCTAATACAGCTTCTTTGGATCGCGCATTTTTATAAAGCTCGTCGGCATATAGTGTTCTAACACCATCAACGAATTCCTGAAGTTGCGTAACAAAATTGTTTTCTGTAATTTCTACATTCCCTAAAATATTATCTTTTATAAGTTCAAAATGCTTGGGCTGTGAATAAACAGAATATGTATGCGATTTTTTAAAACATGTTCCCGGTTTTGTCTCCTCATCATATGCCTTGGGTTCGGTATCTTTTTTAATTTTATCAAATGTCTCGTCTGTGAAGTCCGGCATTAAGTCCTCATATTGTATTTCACTATTATTAGTTAATTTGATTAAGTTTTCGTCAAATTCTTTCACAATTTGAATTTGAAGTTGTTTGAATTTATCCTCAAATTGTTTTATTATTTCGTTTGAATAATTTTCTAATTTGTTAAAAGCGATGCTGGAATTGGAGTCTATATTCAGCACATGGTTTAAAAAATTTTTTTTTGCCTTTTCCGCTTCTAATCTAATTATACCATTATCGCCATGATATTTACGTACTACGTTACTTAGATCTTTACCTATTTTACGTTGGATGATATCGAGCTCGTCTCTTAAATTTTCAATTTTTCTGGAGAGTTCGATGGGATCTTCTGCTTTCTGACGAAACATATCAATGTTTGAGTTGAGATCATTCCAGAGCTTTCCATACAATCTGTCTATAGAACCTAATAATGCATCCAAAAGAATATAATGAGCATTTCTTCCAAAAGTATCTAAAACATAGTAGATTTGGTCAAATCGGGATTTTTCTTCCAACCTTTTAATAAAATCTGTGGTAGTTCCACTTCCAAAAAGACCATTCGTTTCTGTATATGCTTTCAAAACAAAGTCATCCAAATTTCCTTCTTCATTCAATTTGCGAAGTTCTGCTTCAATGTTTTCGATGTTAGCAAATTTTTTGGCAAACAGTTCTGCTTTGCTATCAACAAAAAGAATATTTTGCTTATCTAATTTATTTGAGAATTGCTTTTGAGCTTCTTCTTCTAAACGCCTTAAATCAGCTTCA
>CAMUFS010000079.1 GCA_947088195.1 uncultured Clostridia bacterium | reverse complement strand
GCAACCATCTATGCAGAATACAGCAATGGTGCGACGGCTGCCTTTATCACTTCTACTGGGGAATATCCCGGAACAAATCGGATGGAAATCAGTGGAAGTCTTGGAAAGGCAGTGGTTGAAAATGGGATGTTAAAGCTCTTTCTCCTAGAACAAGATGAGCGGGAAATTTGTTATACCTCAAAAGAGGGTATGCCACGAGAACCTGTAACATACATAGAATATACAGAAGAAAAGGCAAATGCAGGCCATCTTGGTATTTTGAGAAATTTTGTCAACGCGGTGAGGAGTGGGGAAAAGCTGATTGCGCCGGGTGAGGATGGCATCTATGGGTTAATGCTTGGAAATGCGGCGTATCTTTCCGCATGGAAGGATGACTGGGTGACAGTTCCGATAGATGAACAAGAATATTTGTCTTATTTAAAGAAAAAACAGGAAGAAGAGGTACAGCCATCAAGGGTGGTGCAGAGAGAACAGATAACAGGAGAATACTCGCGTCGATGGAGTGTTCTTTGGTAATAATAGAAGATGCGGCGCAGGAAGAGGATAAAAATGGAGAAAGTTAAAATTGGAGTGATCGGAGTCGGAAATATGGGAAGCAGCCATTGCAAAACTTTGGCAGAAGGCTTGGTAAATCACGCTGAACTTGTGGCAGTGGCGGATAAAAGAGAGGAGAGAAGACAGTGGGCAAAAGAGAAGCTTTCCTCTGTTGTGCAGATATTTCAAGATGAAGAGGAGTTATTTGCGGCAAAGTGCTGTGATGCGGTAATCATAGCAGTTCCTCATTATCAGCATCCAGAAATAACAATCAAAGCGTTGAAACGTGGTTTTCATGTTCTGTGTGAAAAGCCAGCGGGAGTTTATACAAAGCAGGTGCGTGAGATGAATGAGGCGGCGGATCAGTCAGATAAAATATTTGCATTAATGTTTAATCAGCGCACAGATTTTCGTTACCGCAAGATGCATGAACTGGTGCAGAGTGGAGAGCTTGGAGAGATAAAAAGAGTAAATTGGATTATTACAGATTGGTATCGGACACAGATATATTATGATTCCGGGGACTGGAGAGGAACATGGAACGGAGAGGGCGGCGGTGTTCTTTTAAATCAATGTCCGCACCAGCTTGATTTGCTTCAGTGGATCTGTGGTATGCCATCAAAAGTAAAAGCTTATTGTCATGAGGGAAAATGGCATAATGTTGAGGTGGAGGATGATGTGACAGCCTATCTGGAATATCCAAATGGAGCCACAGGTGTATTTGTCACCTCAACTGGGGAGGCTCCGGGGACAAACCGATTTGAGATTGATCTGACAAAAGGACAGCTAATCTGTGAGAATGGAACGCTTACTTGTTATCGGATGGAGGATGAAAGAGCATTTATGTATTCTTCTATGGAAGGTTTTGCAAAACCTGCCGGGGGAATATTTGTACCTGAGATGGATGGAGAAAGTTTGCAGCACACAGGAGTGATGCAGGCATTTGTAGATTGTATTCTTACAGGAAGTCCATTGATAGCTGATGGCAGAGAAGGCATTTATGGACTAACTCTGTCAAATATGATGCATCTGTCAAGCTGGACGGGCAAGGAGATTTGTCTGCCTTTGGATGAAGAGCTTTTTCTTCAGGAGCTAAATAAAAAACGTGCTTCTTCTAAGAGAAAAGAAAATGTGAGAAATGTCAATTTTTCTTTAGAAGGGACATATGGCAGCCATTGAGAAGGATGGGGAAAAAATGAGTGTATTTCATAACAAAAAATATCGAAATCTTTTTCTGGAAATAGGAAAAACAGAAGAAGAGATTGAGAAAAAGCTTCAAATTGTTACAGATACATTTTTTTATGGCAGGGAAGATGAAAGAATTTATCATCCGGTGCTTGAAAATATGGGATACATGGAAGATACGGGAAACCATGATGTAAGAACAGAAGGAATGTCTTATGGCATGATGCTCTGTGTGCAGCTTGATAAAAAAGAAGAATTTGACCGTATCTGGAAATGGTCAAAAACATTTATGTTTCTTGCTGATGGAGAGAATAAGGGATATTTTGCGTGGTCCTGCCAGATAGATGGGACAAAAAATGCGTATGGTCCTGCGCCAGACGGCGAGGAATATTATGCAATGGCACTCTTTTTTGCCTCCCACCGGTGGGGTGACGGGGAAGGTATTTTTTGTTATTCCTCTGAGGCGAGGGCAATTCTGAGAGCTTGTATCCACAAAGGAGAAAATACAGAACAAGGAAAACCCATGTGGAATATGGAAAAGAAGCAGATTCTTTTTGTTCCGGGAGCAGATTTTACCGATCCATCCTATCATTTGCCACATTTTTATGAATTGTTTGCCTTGTGGGCAGATGAGGAGGACAGAGAATTTTGGAAGCAGGCGGCAGAGGCAAGCAGAAATTATCTTAATCTAGCGTCCCATCCAGTTACCGGATTGAGTCCAGAATATGGGGAATTTGATGGAAGTCCAGTGCATAGAGAACGTTCATGGGGGCAGGAACATGGCTGGTTCTACAGTGATGCCTATCGAACCGCGGCAAATATCGGTTTGGATTATGTATGGTTTGGGATAGACAGAGGACAATATAGTGTGCCGCTTCGGATAATGAATTTTTTTGGCACCGATCTGGAAGCTGTAAGGTGTATCTATCAAGTGGATGGCACACCCGTGGATAAGCCTGTATTACATCCGACAGGGTTGCTGGCGGCGACCGCACAGGGAGCGCTTACTGTTTGTGGGGAAGCAGAAGATTTTGATGTGGCAAAGCGGTGGGTGGAATGGTTTTGGAATCAGCCTCTTCGTTGTGGAAAGCACAGATATTATGATAATTGCCTATATTTGTTTGCATTTCTTGCTCTAAGTGGAAAGTACCAAATTTATTAATTTTTTGGAAAGTGTGGTGATAGATAGTTTGAGAGAGCACAAAGTTTATAGAATAGATGGAAAGCAGGAAGTGCCTTTTTATAATAATGTAGATTATTGTGTTGGAACTGGCAGGATGGGGTTAGCTTTGCATCAGGAATATCAGGAGCAGCTTAAGCTTGTACAAGAAGAGATTGGTTTTCGATATATCCGGGGACATGGGCTCTTTTCGGATGACATGGCAATCTATCAGGAATATCAGGATGACAGAGGGGAGATAAAAGTAGAATACAATTTTACTTATCTGGATATGGTAATGGACAATTACCAAAAACTTGGCATTCGTCCATTTCTTGAACTTGGGTTTATGCCGCAGAAAATGTCATCTGGCGATCAGACAGTTTTTTATTGGCAGGGAAATGTCACACCGCCGAAAAACTATAAGGCGTGGTGTGAACTTGTGACAGCGACACTTCATCATCTGATGGAGCGGTATGGGGAGAAAGAGGTGGTAAGCTGGCCTATTGAGGTGTGGAATGAGCCTAATCTATCTGTATTTTGGAAGGATGCTGACAAGAAGGAGTATTTTAAGCTGTTTTATTATACTTTTCAGGCGATCAAAGCATTAGATATTCGTTTTCAGGTAGGAGGACCAGCAATCTGCGGTGTGCAGGATGAAATTTGGATCCGAGAGTTTTTGGATTTTTGTGAGAAGAAAAAGATTGCGCTTGACTTTGTGACGCGCCATCATTATACAACGGAAGTTCCAGAGATGAAAGGACACTATGGATATGCCAAGTTATCAGATGCAGATCAAGGCTTGGCAAATTTAAAAACAACAAGAGAGATTATAGATAGCTTTGAGGCATATCGAGGATTGAAGATACATATTACAGAATTTAATACTTCTTATATACCAAATTGTCCATTGCATGATACCAATCAAAATGCGGCATATATTGCCTATTTATTGTCCAGATTAGGTGATGTGAATGAATCCTATTCTTATTGGACATTTGGAGATATTTTCGAAGAACAGGGCGTGCCATTTACTCCTTTTCATGGGGGATTTGGACTTGTGGCAAATGGCTGTATTCCAAAACCAACATTTTGGACTTTTCGGTTTTATAAGGAATTAAAAGGAACTTGTATTTACCGTTCTGAAAATATGATCTTGATGCGGAGAGAAAAAGATGCCTACTGTGGAATCGCTTGGATGATAGGAGTAGAAGATATACAAAAGGAACTGGAAGTGTCTGTAGAAATTACAGAACCAACACCAAAGAAATATACCTTAATCACAAGGACGGTTGATGAAGAAACCTGTAATCCGCTGCGGCTTTGGCACAATATGGGAGAGCCTTCCAGCCTAGACGGGAAACAAAAAAGACTTTTAAAAGAAAGTGCAAGACCTTTTTTATATAGCTGTCTGATAGAAAGGGCAGAGGATAAACTTACCTTTTCACTTTTTATCAGAGAGAATGGTGTTATATTTTTTGAATTGCAGCCAGTGAAGATAATAAGTGATCGAGGGTATTATTATAAATAGGGGGAAATATGACAGAAGGATTGGTTGCTCCAAGGGATGCAGAGAAAAACAGACCATATTTTTATATTATGAGGGAAAAGGAGATTTTTGGTTTAAAGCAGCCAGATGAGAGAGGGATTCAATTTATCTATCAAGATAATGGAAGATTAATTGGGAGTGCCCAGATTGTGGGGAATATCACCGATCAGGATATGCTAAAACTGCTTGAGGATACACAAGGGTTTCGCAAGCTGGTACACAGCATTGGCGTCTCGGTGGAGACAGAAGATCCCAAGGAACCGATTGATTTTATTTTTCAGATGTATGGCAGGACGGACACTTATGGAGGAGGGACTCAGATACGATGTTCTCTAAAAGGAGATGGTGCTGAGACAAGAATACATCTTAGTGATGTCAAATGGTCGGAGGATGACAGGGAGCCCGGCCAGATTCGATTTGAATTTTCAAAACCAGAAATTCTTGCAGTGACAAGTGTAAGATTTTATTTAAATGATGGTTTTTGTGCAAGTGAAGTGTCCGCAGAGCCCAAAATTGATTTTGATTCTTATGCATATAAGCAAATGATAGAACGGTCGCTGATAAGCGCAGGAAATTGCGCTAGAGTGAAAAAAGCGATAGAGAAAGCAAGACGTGGAGAAAATGTGACAATCGCTTTTATCGGAGGTTCCATTACACAGGGGGCAGGAGCAACACCTATTCACCATGGTTGTTATGCATACAAATCATATCGGGCATTTGCAGAGTGTTTTGGGACAGGAGAGAATATTCATTTTATTAAGGCTGGCGTTGGAGGGACTCCTTCAGAGCTTGGTATGTTGCGATTTGATCGGGATGTGCTTCGTGGGAAGACAGAAGAACCAGATATTGTTGTAATTGAATTTGCAGTGAATGATGCGGGAGATGAGACAAAGGGCAACTGTTATGAGAGCCTTGTTCGCAAGGTTTTAACCCTTCCCAATCAGCCTGCTGTAATATTACTATTTGCTGTATTTGCCAATGACTGGAATCTTCAGGAACGTTTGTCGCCTGTTGGATACCATTATAAACTACCAATGATAAGTCTGCGTGATGCCGTTACACCACAGTTTTGTCTAAAGCCAGAGGAAGGCAGAGTATTGTCAAAGAATCAGTTTTTTTATGATGCCTTACATCCAAACAACAATGGGCATACGATTATGGCGGATTGTCTGACATGGTTTTTCAAAAAGGCAGAGGATACTTCTGATTTTGATGAGACAGAGAGCTTGCTTCAGAAAGATCCAGTGATTGGGTGTGATTTTGAGAAAGTAAAGTTTTTTGATCGCAAGGAAAATTGTCAGGATAAGAGGATAATTTGTGGAGATTTTGAGGGAATCGACACGGATCTTCAATGTGTTGAGATGGATGAAAATCTATATGGAACACCACAGCTTCCCAATAACTGGATGTATCAGGGAAAAAATAAAAAAGGAGGATTTGAACTGCGGCTTTGTTGTAGGGCATTGTTGCTTGTTTATAAAGATTCTGGAGCTGTGACAGTGGGAAAGGCGGAGATCTTTGTAGATGAGGAAAAAAGGCTTATCGCAGATCCTCATGTCAATGGTTGGATACATTGTAATCCGGTGCTGTTATTTTTAGAAAAGGAGAGAAGAGAGCATGTAATTCGGATTCAGATGATGGAAGGGGAAGAAGATAAGATATTTACTATTTTAGGATTTGGATATGTAGAATAATGGTTATAAGAGCCGCGGTGGAGTTTTGCTGCGGCTTTTTTATGCGCAGACCTGTGCAGAGGAAATATGCCACTAATGTGGCACACAGGTCGCGTGATAGTGGTTTGGTTGTACCCTATATGTTATGGTAGAAGATAGAGAGTAATAATGGTATAATCAAAGAGTGTAGACGATTTCAAATTTGAAAGGGTGATTTCTGTGAAAGAGGAACGAAAATACTTTATAGATAACTTGAGGTATATAACGATACTGCTTTTGTTCCCGGTACATACTTTTATGATTTGGAATAATTTTGGTAGTTGCTTTTATATCTGGCTGGGAGAAAATAAGATATTAAGTACGTTGATTGTGCTTGTAAATCCTTGGTTTATGCCATTGCTTTTTGCGCTGGCGGGAGTGAGTGCAAGGTACGCTTTATTAAAGAGAAGTAAAAAGAAATTTATCATAGAACGTATCAAAAAACTGCTTATTCCATTTATTTTTGGCTTAGTAATTCTTGTTCCCTTTCAGGCATTATATGCAAGAAAATTTTTTGATAACTATGATGGTGGTATTCTTGAACATTGGAAATATTTTTTTACGCACCTTACAGATTTCAGCGGTTATGACGGAGCATTTACTCCTGGTCATCTGTGGTTTATTTTGTTCCTTTTCATAATATCACTGCTTGCATTAGTGGTAATATATTTTGTGCCTTATGAAAAGGTTACAAAATATATTGGTAAAATGCCAATATTAGTTGTGTTTCTTTTATTTGTGCCCATATGGTTAATGTATTATTTAGGGAATTTTGGAGGTTATAGTATTGGAAAAAATTTTGTTTTATATTTGGTGGGCTACTATGTGCTAAGTAATGACGAGGTTATCAGAAGACTTGAAAAATATCGGCTTTTTTTGACAGTATTATTTATAATAGTAACCTTAGCTTTAGTAGTATTATATTATAAATTTTCTTATTATGGTGATTTGTGGGTAAATTTTATTGGATGGATTTCTATTCTTGTATTATTTATTGGGGGAAAGAAGTTTTTGAATAGTAAGACAGGATTTACAGAATATTTTAATAAGGCATCATACCCAATTTATATCTTGCACCAAACGATATTAATTGCTTTGGCATATTATTTTGTGGAGATAAACAAAAATACATTAGTACAAGTATTATGTATTTGTATTGGAAGCTTCCTACTGACTGTTTTAACGTATCAGGTAGTTAAATTGATACCATTCTTTAGAAAAGCAGTAGGCATAAGATAGATTTTAGTTATAGCAGAGCAAATGTTATGTATAAAATATATGGTAATGATTTTTAAAAGGAGTATTGTTTTGTGGAAGAAAATTCTTGCCAAAAAATTTTGTATACGGCAGATCTTTATCTGCGGCTGTCTCATGAGGATGAAGATAAGGAGCATTGTGATAGCATAAGCAATCAGAGAGAGCTTTTATTAAAATATTTATCGGACCATTCAGAAATTAAGCTTCGCAAAATACAGATAGATAATGGATATTCTGGAACAAATGACAGGCGTCCGGGATTTCAGGATATGCTAGAGGCAGTGAGACATAAAGAGATTAATTGTATTATTGTGAAAGATTTTTCCAGATTTGCAAGAGATTATATTATGCTTGGATCGTATTTGGAGCAGATTTTTCCATTTATGGGAGTTCGTTTTATCTCTGTAAATGATAGATATGATAGTAAGGATGGAAAAACATGTGCTTTTGATATGGAGGTGGGTTTTAAAAATTTGCTTTCTGATTTGTACAGCAGAGATCTATCGTGTAAAGTTAGAGCTTCACTTTTGGTAAAAAAAGAAAATGGAGAATATATAAGTGGAAGCTGTCCTTTTGGCTATAAGAAAATGCCGGAAAATCATGGTATGCTTGTGGTGGAAAAAGAGGAGGCAAAGATAGTAAAAAGAATTTTTGCTCTCACTGCACAGGGGTATACATCTGTACAGATTGCAAGATTGTTTAATCAGGAGAGGGTGAAAACACCGATGGAATATAAGATAGAGAAGGGGAGGACGACAAGAGTTCCAAAAGGAGACAATTTTTTGTGGTCCTCCTCCTCGGTCTGTCATATTCTTGAAAATCGCATGTATACAGGTGATATGGTATATGGAAGATATGAGAAAGACAGCAATGGCAAAGTACATCAAAAACCAAAAAATCAGTGGAAGGTGTACCAGAACCATCATAGCTCGATTATAGACAGAGAATTGTTTGAGAAAGTGCAGAAAAGAAGAAAAAGAAAGGCATCAGATAATAGCATGGCGCATCCATTTATTGGGAGGGCAGTGTGTGGTGGTTGTGGAAGAAACCTTCGGTATCGTTCTGGTTTGGAACCATACTTTTGCTGTCATCAAAGATATGTAAATCCTGGTGGAGAGGATGTAGTCAAAATGGATGCAAAATATTTAGAGAACTATGTGTTAAGCGAATTAAAAAAGAAGCTGACAGAGAGTGGAGAGCTTGAAACACTGTTACAGGAGAATAGAAAAGAATTGCTTAGCCAGATTGCGGCGTGTGAAAAAACGCTTCAAAGGTATCTTAGAAAGGTAGCAAATTTAAGAAGAAGACAAATTGTACAATATCAGAGATTTGTTATGGGGGGGGGAGAAAGGTTTTTGTTTGGGAGAAGAAAGTCTACAGGAGCTAGAAAGAAAAATAGACGAACAGAAAAAAGTGCTTGACAGGCTTATGTCCTATAAAGAAAAGATGGAAAAAAACGAACAACTATGGGAAATAGAGAGAAACGATAAATGGCTGGATCGATATATTCAGCGTATTGTAGTGCAGAAAGAGCAGACAATTATAATAGAGTGGCGTACATTTACGTAACAGGAGAGGGGATATACCCGCATACAGATTTTGGAAATCGAATTATATGCTTTCAGGATTTTGTTTATCATAGACATGGCTTGTATGATGATTGTGGGCATGGCACACATATTGCTGGGATTGCGGCGGGGGACGGCAGCATGTCTCAGGGGTTGTATCGGGGAATTGCTCCCGGAGCTTCCGTAATTGCCTGTAAGGTGTTGGATTACAGTGGAAATGGTTCAGTGGATATTGTGATAAAGGGTTTGGAGTGGGTGATTCGCAATCAGGAGCGGTATCATATTCGCATTGTCAATATTTCTGTGGGAACTGTGGCAAAAGGGGAGGAGGATGAAGAATGTGAGTTGGTGAAAGCGGTAAATCACGCGTGGGATTCTGGGCTGGTGGTGTGCGTTGCCGCCGGAAATAATGGCCCAGATCCCTATACTATTACAATGCCGGGGATCAGTCGCAAGGTAATCACAGTGGGCTCCTCAGACAATAAAGAAGAGGTGGAGGTGGCGGGAAGAATTATATCTGATTATTCAGGCAGAGGACCAAGTTATTCTTGCATAATAAAACCAGATCTAGTTGCTCCCGGCTCCAATATAATTTCTTGTCAAGCGAGAAGAAGTCGCATAAGCAGAAATTTTTATATCAAAAAAAGCGGGACCTCAATGTCCACGCCAATGGTATCTGGTGCGGCAGCATTACTTTTGTCAAGGGAGCCTTATCTTACAAATGGTGATGTAAAGAGACGGCTGTGTGAAAGTGCTGCCGATCTGGGGTGGGAAAGCAGTAGACAAGGATTTGGCATGTTGGATATAAAAGAGTTGATTCGTCGATAAGAGAAGCTTTGTATGCAAGAAAGGCGCATCCAGAGCTGGAGCTATCTTATAGGATAGTTCCAGCCTGGATGGCTTTTATATGAATATTATATGCACTGTATTAGTTTTCGTTGTGGGGAGTGTCAAAGCAGATGGGAAATACAGATGGTTAAATCTTTATAAATACATACAGGAATATTATCGTCAAAGCTATATTGACAGGATGCCTTTTCATATTCAAAATCAAAGACATTTACAGTATGTGTTTTTGGATTGATAATCCAGTATTCCCGTGTACCTGCAGAATGGTATTTGAAAAGCTTTACTCCATAATCCATTCGCTGCGTACTGGGAGATGTAATTTCAATTATCCAGTCTGGTGCGCCATTGCAACCCTTATCATCCAGATTGGTTTTGTCACATATAACAGAAATATCAGGTTCTACATAATTTTTATCATCTTTATTTAGAAAAACCGCGAATGGAGCGGGATATATTTCACAGATACCATGCTGGGTATCAATATAGTTGCTGATGACTTTGGTCAGTTGTGCAATTAATTTTTGATGAGCGCGATTTGGGGGAGCCATATCATAAAGCTGCCCGTCAATTAGCTCAGCTCTTTGCCCGTCTGGAAGGGCATAGATATCATGAATCGTAAAAATTTTTTCCTGAGATAATGCCATAAGTTATTATCCTCTCTTTTTCATTATAATTTCTCAATATAACAGCTATCTATACACTACTTTACAACCTTTGCTGAAATAAGTTTATCTATTTTTGATATTATAACAAAAACTCAATGTTTCAGCAACTATTCCTTAGTCTGGCGATCGGAATTTACTACTTAAAAGCCAATAGATAAGTATATTTTATACAAAATATCTTTATAGGTTATTTGTGATTTTGTGGGGGTGAATCATATTCTAGAAGGGTCCGCCCAGAGAATTGGCTATAGTCCTCCGTCA
>CAMUFS010000078.1 GCA_947088195.1 uncultured Clostridia bacterium | reverse complement strand
GGTTTCTTTTGATTGTAGTTTAGTGTTAATAAAATATAAATAGCTGCTATGCGCCCTTTATTTGGCATAATTTTTCACAAATTGTGACATACATTTGGTAGAAGGCATTTTTTAACTAGTATACAGAGAAAAGTAGCAGAGCCAAACTACTTCTATTCTCAAGGAACCTATTGAAAAACGTCAGTGCTTAGCGAGGTGGTTCCGAGCTTAGCATCTGCTACGTTTTTCACTAAGTGGGAGCGCGGTGACGGAGAATAGGAGTAGTTTGGCTCTGCGGACCATTCTAGAAAAAGTGGATGTATCAGGTTTTGGTAATTTTTCAGGAATGTTTTCTGGAAGCGAAAGGAAGGAGAGATTGGTATGAAAATTGATTTGCATGTGCATCTGGATGGCTCACTGCGTCCAAGTACCGTGTGGGAGCTTGCAAAAGAACAGGGGATACGGCTTCCGGTTTCTTCTAAGGAGGAGCTTTCATGTTGTCTGCGGGTGCCGGAGGACTGTAATAATCTTACGGAATATTTAAAATGTTTTGATCTGCCTTTGTTGGTGTTGCAAAGGCGGGAAGCTATAGAGCGAGTGGTGTTTGAGCTATGTGAGGATCTGGCGGGACAGGGGCTTACGTATGCGGAAATTCGTTTTGCACCACAGCTTTCTTTAGAGGGTGGTATGAATATGGATGAGGTTGTCGAGGCGGCGATTGATGGCATGAATAGAGGACTTACAGAATATCCTTCCCTGCACGCGGGATTGCTTCTTTGTTTTATGCGGGGAAAGGAGAATGATCTTCTCAATGACAGAACACTTGAGACAGCGAAAAAATATTTTGGAAAAGGCGTTGTGGGTGTTGATCTTGCTGGAGCGGAGGCGTTATTTCCCACAGAGAATTATAGGGAGCTATTTCGCAGGGTGAGAGAGGCCGGAATAAAATATACCATACATGCAGGGGAGGCGGCCGGGCCAGAGAGTGTGAGATGTGCGCTGGATTTTGGAGCGAAGCGGTTAGGGCATGGCGTGCGCGCTGTTGAAGATAAGGAATTGGTGGAGAGGTTGGTTCAGGAAAAGATTACATTAGAGGTATGTCCAACCAGTAATCTTCACACGAAGCTTGCCAAGGATCCATATAGCCACCCAATTCGCACACTGTTTGATCAAGGGGTGCGTGTGACGGTGAATACGGACAATATGACGGTTTCGGACACTACGTTGGAGAAGGAATATAATTTTTTAAAGCAATATTATAATTTTACGGACAGTGAGATAGCAAAGATTCAGGAGTATGCAAGGGAAGCGGCATTTTTTGAGGGATAGGTATGTTTCAGATTGAAGAAGAATTAAAGAAGCTGCCGGCAAAGCCGGGCGTCTATATTATGCATGGGGAAAAAGATGAGATTATCTATATAGGCAAAGCGATTGTTCTAAAGAACAGGGTTCGGCAATATTTTCAAAGCAGCAGAAATAAGACCGCAAAGATTGAACAGATGGTGTCTCATATTCGCCGGTTTGAGTATATTATCACGGACTCGGAGTTGGAAGCTCTTGTGTTGGAATGTAATTTGATCAAGGAGCACAGGCCACGTTATAATACAATGCTTAAGGATGATAAGAGTTATCCTTATATTAAGGTGACAGTCTATGAAGAATTTCCAAGGATTCTGTTTGCGCGGGATATGAAGAAGGATAAATCGAAATATTATGGTCCCTACACCAGTGCGGGTGCTGTGAAGGACACCTTGGAATTATTAAGGAAATTGTATCAGATTCGCACTTGTAATAAAAATCTGCCAAGGGATATTGGAAAAAATCGTCCATGCTTAAATTATCATATTAAGCAGTGTCAGGCTCCCTGTCAGGGGTATATCTCAAAGGAGGAATATAGGGAGTCCATTCGAAAGGCAATGGATTTTTTAAATGGAAATTATGATGGGATATTAAAGAGTCTTGAGGAGAAAATGCTTTCTGCTTCTGAGGCGATGGAGTATGAACAGGCGATGGAGTATAGGGATCTGTGGAACAGCGTAAAACAGATAGCACAGAAGCAGAAAATTACCAGCAGCGAGATGGAGGACAGGGATGTGATAGCCTGCTCCTGTGATGGGAATGACGCGGTGGTTCAGGTATTTTTTATTCGTGGTGGCAAGCTGATTGGAAGAGAACATTTTCATCTGAATGTGGCAGTTCAGGAGGAGAAGGGGCAGATATTGGGAAGCTTTATCAAACAATATTATGCAGGGACGCCATTTATTCCAAGAGAATTGATGCTTCAGGCAATGCCAGAGGAGGAAGAATTGCTTACAGAATGGCTGACAAAGAAAAGGGGACAGCGGGTCTATATTCGTGTGCCAAAGAAAGGGCAGAAGGAGCGGTTGGTGGAGCTTGCTTTTAAGAATGCAAGCATGGTTCTTGAGAAGGATAAGGAGAAGATCAAGAGAGAGGAGCTTCGCACGCGCGGGGCATTGCATGAAATAGAGGAGTGGATAGGGCTGGAGGGAATACAGAGAATAGAGGCTTTTGATATTTCTAATACCAGCGGTATGGAGTCCGTCGGGTCCATGATTGTCTATGAAGATGGAAAACCCAAGAGAAGTGATTATCGAAAGTTTAAGATACGCACGGTGGTAGGGCCGGATGATTATGCCAGTATGGAAGAGGTTCTAAAACGTAGATTTGAGCATGGAATGGAGGAGCTGAAAAACAACGAGAACAACGAATATGGAAGCTTTACCCGATTCCCAGATTTAATTATGATGGATGGCGGGCGCGGGCAGGTGAATATAGCACTTCATGTGCTTGAGGAGTTGAAGCTTGCCATTCCAGTCTGCGGTATGGTCAAGGATGATAATCACAGGACAAGAGGACTGTATTATAATAATCGGGAAATACCCATGGATCGAAATAGTGAGGGCTTCCGGCTTATCACGAGAATACAAGATGAGGCACACCGTTTTGCCATTGAGTATCATAGAAGTCTGCGATCAAAGACGCAGGTACACTCGATATTGGATGATATTCATGGGATTGGAAAAACAAGAAGAAGAGCACTGATGAGGTACTTTAAAGGATTGGAAGAGATTCGAAATGCAGATATAGATACATTAAAAGAAGTTCCTGGCATGAATGAGCCGGCAGCGCGGCAGGTATACGAATTTTTCCATAAAATAGAAAAATAAAGAGAGAAGCTATCAGAAAAAGTACACCTTCAGCACAACAAAAAATTGCATAAATTTTAACAATGTGGTATACTCAAGCATATTATAAGTATTTGCAAATTCTGTTATGTGCGGCTGCTGCCGTGCAGAAATGAGGTCGAGATGGATACAATAATTAGAAAGCTCACGGCTTCCCCAGAGGATGAGGAGATCTATGAACAGGCGGCACAGATTATCCGCCGCGGCGGGCTTGTTGCATTTCCGACGGAGACAGTGTATGGCTTAGGGGCTGATGGTATGAGTGAGGATGCGGCAAGAAAGATCTATGCTGCAAAAGGTAGACCATCGGACAATCCCTTGATTCTTCATATTGCAGACCGTGAAGGCTTGGATTGCATTACTTACAAGGTGACAGAGAAAGCGGATAGATTAATTCGTTCTTTTTGGCCGGGACCACTTACGCTGATATTTGAAAAGAAAGAAGGGGTTCCTCTCTGTATTACTGGTGGGCTTGAGACAGTGGCGGTGCGCATGCCTTCTCATCCTGCGGCCAGAGAACTGATAAGAAAGAGCGGTACAGCGATTGCTGCTCCCAGTGCCAATACCTCAGGGCGTCCCAGTCCCACGATGGCGGAGCATGTGATGGAGGATATGGCGGGCAGGATCGATATGCTGCTTGATGGGGGAAGTGTTGGGATTGGCTTGGAGTCAACTATTGTTGATATGACGGTCGATCCTCCGATGCTGTTAAGACCCGGTTATATTACAGTGGCAATGCTAAAAGAGGTGATTGGAGAGCTGCAGATGGACCCATCCTTGATGGGGAAGATTGCACCGAATATAACACCGAAGGCACCGGGGATGAAGTACCGTCATTATGCGCCGAAAGCGGAGCTTACGATAGTAGAGGGGGAGCTTGACAAGGTGGCGGAAGCGATTGAGTGTTTGGCGGCGGAAAAACGGCATCAGGGATATCGGACTGGAATTATAGCGACGGAGGAGACGCGCAAGTTTTATCACGGAGGAGACATTAGAGTAATTGGGACGAGACAGGATGAAGAAACGATAGCGCGACATCTGTTTGCAGTACTTAGAGAGTTTGATGATCTGGGAGTGCAGTATATTTTTTCGGAGGCTTTTTCACAGCAGGATCTCGGACAAGCGATTATGAATCGGCTGATTAAGGCATCAGGGCACCAGATTATCAGACTGTAAGGAGAAACAGTATGGAGAAATATGACAAAGTTATCTTTGTATCGTCTGATGATACATGCAAAGGTCCAATGGCAGAGGGGGTTATGAAAGGGCTTATTAGGGGAAGAGCACTAACCACAGCTTCAAGAGGGATGGTTGTGTTATTTCCAGAGCCAATTAATCCAAAGGCGGCGAAAGCGGCAGAGAGTCTTGGAGTCCCGCTGTTTCATCCCAATTCTATTCCTTTTAAGGAGGAGGATCTTGGTGAACGCACGCTGGTGCTCACAATGACAGAGCAACAGAAAAGAGGAATCTATGAGCGATATGAGTCAGCGATCAACGTGTATACCATCAATGAATTTTTGGATGGTGAAGGCGATTTGGAGGACCCAGCGGGAGGCGATCTAAAGGAGTATATTGAATGCTTTGAGCGGGTTAGTGTGCTGGTTAAGTTGGTGGCAGAGAAATTGTTTTTGGAGGAATACAAGGGAGAATGAATATGATTGCAATAGGAAGTGATCACGGTGGTTATGCTTTAAAACAGGAGATTATGAAGCATCTGAAGGAACGAAATATCGAATATAAGGATTTTGGCTGTTATGATGAAAGCTCTTGTGATTATCCAGTTTATGCGAAATTGGTTGCATGTGAAGTGACGGAGGGAAGATGTGAGAAAGGGATCTTAATTTGTGGCACAGGGATAGGAATCTCGATCTCAGCCAATAAGGTACCCGGCATACGCGCTGCACTCTGTACAGACTGTTTCTGTGCGGAGGCGACAAGACAGCACAACGATGCAAATGTGCTGTGTCTTGGTGGCAGAGTGGTAGGAGCAGGGCTTGCCATAAAGATTGTGGATACATTTTTGGACACACCTTTTTCAGAGGATGAGCGCCATATTAGGCGGATTGAGCAGATAGAGCAATAGGAGGTTTTATGTCAAAGGTATTTATTATGGATCATCCACTGATTCAACATAAGATTGGGATTATCCGCAGAAAAGAGACAGGTTCAAAGGAATTTCGAGAATTGATCAGTGAGATAGCGATGCTGATGTGCTATGAGGCAACCAGAGATCTAAAGCTTTCTAGTGTGGAGATTGAGACACCTATTTGTAAAATGACAGCAAAGGAGCTTCAGGGGAAGAAGATGGCTATTGTTCCGATTCTTCGTGCTGGACTTGGCATGGTGGAGGGAATGCTCACTCTGGTTCCAGCGGCAAAGGTGGGGCATATTGGGCTGTACCGTGATCCAGAGACACTGAAGCCGGTGGAATACTACTGCAAGCTTCCTGAAGATTGTGCTGAGAGAGAAGTATTTGTCGTTGATCCCATGTTGGCGACAGGTGGCTCGTCCTCCGCTGCCATTCAGCTTTTAAAAGAAAAAGGTGTTCAGAATATTCATTTTATGTGTATTATTGCAGCGCCGGAGGGTGTGGAGCGCATGAAAGCAGATCATCCTGAGGTGGATATTTATGTCGGGGCATTGGATAAGCATCTAAATGAGCATGGGTATATTGTACCGGGGCTGGGAGATGCGGGAGATCGTATTTTTGGCACAAAGTAAGAAAGGAGAGAGCTGTGGGAGAGAAAAGAACAGATTATATTTCATGGGATGAGTATTTTATGGGCGTGGCGATCTTATCTGGTATGCGGTCAAAGGACCCCGGCACACAGGTGGGGGCGTGTATTGTCAGTCAAGATAATAAGATTCTGTCTATGGGCTATAATGGGTTTCCAAATGGCTGCTCGGATGATGAATTTCCCTGGTGCAGAGAAGGTGGACCGCTGGATAATAAATATGTCTATTCTACACATGGGGAGCTCAATGCTATCTTAAATTACCGCGGTGGAAGCTTGGAGGGCGCAAAGCTCTATGTGACACTTTTTCCCTGCAATGAGTGTGCGAAAGCTATTATACAATCTGGTATCAGAACGATTGTATATGACAGTGATAAATATTCAGATACCCCTGCAGTGATAGCGTCAAAGCGCATGTTTGATGCTGCCGGTGTGACATATTATCAGTATACACACACCAACCGCGATATAACTTTAAAGGTGTAGAAAAGAGGGGATATGGGAGAGTGGAGGCTTTTCAGAAAACGTCTGATTCCTGAGGAATGTGTGGAGCTTAAGGACGATGAGATTCTAAGACTGGATGAGAATATCATTGTCACCAGATGGAGATGCTTAAAGCCAAGAGAAGATTTTTCTGGTGGAATCTCTTGCTATCTGTTGAAGAAGGGAATTAAAATATCTAAGATGTTAAAAGAAGATGGTTCGCTTCTTTTTTGGTACTGTGATATTATAAAGACAGAATATACACCAGATACAAAAACCTATATCTTTACGGATCTTCTGGCGGATGTGGTAATATTGCCAGATGGTTATGTGAAGGTGATAGATTTGGATGAATTGGCTGAGGCAGATGAGAGAGGACTGATACAAAGAGATGAGCTTCAGCTCTGCCTAAGACAATTAAATGAGCTTTTGGAGTTGATATATAGTAATGAATTTGCTTCACTGAAATTGGCAGTGGAGGAATTTGAGAAGAAGTAAAAGGCAGAGAGGGATAGAATGTTTACATTTGACAGCAGGGTGCGTTACAGTGAGATTGACGAGAATGGCACACTGGCATTGGGTTCCGTGATCAACTATATGCAGGATTGTAGTACATTTCAGTCAGAGGAATTAGGACTTGGCGTTGCATATCTAAGAGAGCATGGGCAGATGTGGTTGCTCAATTCTTGGCAGATTGAGATAGAGAGGCTCCCTGTGCTTGCGGAGCAGATTACGATTGGTACATGGGCACATGGTTTTAAGGGAATATATGGTTATCGAAATTTTGCCATCTTTGATAGAGAAGAAAATTATCTGGTAAAAGCAAATTCCATATGGGTATTTTATGATTGGAATAAAAAACGTCCTATAAAAATCACAGAGGAGATGGAGCACAGCTATGGCAGAGAGCCAAAGCTTGAGATGGGATATGCAGAGCGCAAGATAATTATGCCAGAAGGCGGGACCTCAGGAGAACCCTTTCCAGTTAGAAGCTATCAAATTGACACAAACGGCCATGTGAATAATGCACAATATATTCAGATGGCGCAGGAATGTATGCCACAGATAGATCCCATTCGCACATTGCGCGCGGAGTATAGAAAATCAGCGGTATATGGGGATAGTATTTATCCCGTGGTCGTGAGTATGGAGGGAAGCGCGGTGGTCTCCCTGAATGACAAGGAGGGGAAACCATATGCAATTGTAGCTATGGCAAGGTGAGCTGCAATACTATTGGTGGTTCCTTTACAAAAAGAGGGATTATATGATTGAAATAGGAATAAAACAGAAATTAACAGTGATTAATATGGTAGATTTTGGCGTCTATCTTGGTGAGCCGGGGCATGAGGAGAAGGTTCTTCTGCCCATAAAGCAGGTTCCAGAGAACACGAAGCCCGGTGATGAAATTACCGTATTTATTTACCGTGATTCCGAGGATCGGTTGATAGCGACGGTTAGAGAGCCATGTATGCAGCTTGGCGAGATCGCGCTGTTAAAGGCAGTGGAAGTAAATGATGTCGGTGCATTTTTTGACTGGGGATTGGAGAAGGATCTGCTGGTGCCCTATAAGGAACAGCTTTTTGCCCCAGAGGCAGGCAAAGAATATCTTGTTGCCCTTTATGTGGATAAGAGCAGCCGTCTGTGTGGGACAATGCGTATCTATGATTTTCTTCGTGATGATTCTCCTTATAAAAAGGATGATATGGTGCGTGGCATTGTCTATCAGGTGCATGAGGAGATTGGAGCGTTTGTGGCGGTTGATAATAAATATCATGCCGTAATTCCAAGAAAGGAGATCTTTGCTCCTATTTTGCCGGGCACGGTGGTGGAGGCGAGAGTGGCAGGAGTGCGTGAAGATGGAAAGCTCAATCTAAGTATTAGAAAGAAAGCATATCTTCAGATGGATGATGACTGTGAACAGATATTAAAAGTGATGGGGCGCTATAAGGGAGTGCTGCCATTTACGGACAAGAATGTAGATCCAGAGCGCATACGAAAAGAATTTTCGCTGAGTAAAAATGCATTTAAGCGCGCGATTGGCAGATTGTTAAAGGAAAATAGGATAAAAATTACAGATAGCACAATTGAGTATATCGAATAGAAAAATAAAACAGAAATGAGGGATACTATGAAAAAAGTAATTAGCACAGAGAAAGCGCCAGCAGCGATTGGACCATATTCTCAGGCGATTGAAGTGAATGGCATGGTTTATACATCGGGAGTTATCCCAGTGGTGCCTTCCACTGGAAGCATACCAAAAGGGATTGAGGCGCAGGCAGATCAGGCGATTGGAAATCTTGCGGCATTGTTGGAGGCAGCGGGAAGCAGCACAGAAAAAGTGGTTAAGACAACTGTATTTATTAAAAATATGGAGGATTTTGCAAAGGTAAATGAGATTTACGCAAAATACTTTACAGGGACTTATCCGGCAAGATCTTGTGTGGAAGTGGCACGGCTACCCAAGGATGTCCTAATTGAGATTGAGGCAGTGGCGATCAAATAATGTGCCATGCGCATAAAAACGAGTGTGTCATTTAGACACACTCGTTTTCTGAGACAGCTTAAACAGTTGTATCAATGTTCTGGCCAAGATTAGGATAGACCGAACGCTCCATCATTTTAATCATGCTGTCTCCCATTTCTTCCATAGAGTCCATATTTTTGCGAAGTATGGCAACATCGATCTGAGAAGAAACGTTTCGTGTACTTAGTGTATTTGATATAGCACCGAGTTCCATATGAATCCCTCCTTACTTTAGAGCATGGGTTAGAATAATAACTTATGTAACATGCTCAGGAAATACTTGGTAAGGGTAGTATAACATGAAATGCTTCAAAAGAAAAGAGGGTTTCAAATATTTGCATATCGGTTTGAAAACTGGTTACTCTAGTACAGAAGAGAGGATGATTATGAAAACAAAACCGAAGTGGTTTCAATACCTGATGATTATGGCGGGCACCAGTCTGATGGCTTTGGCCATTAAAGGGATCTATGATCCAGTTTCCCTTATTACAGGAGGATTTTCCGGCATAGCGATTATTATAAAGAATCTGACATCACATATAATAGAAGGAGGGATCCCGCTGTGGCTGACAAATTTGCTGCTCAATGTTCCTCTGTTTTTGGTGGCAGTGCGCATAAAGGGCTGGGATTATATTGCCAAAACCTTTTTTGCCACAATATGGTTGTCCGTGGCGCTCCTCTATATTCCAGAGATGAATTTGATGCCAGATGACATCTTTCTTGCCTCCATTTTTGGCGGCGTGATCAGTGGAGGTGGTATTGGTCTTGTGCTCTTGGCAGATGCAACCACGGGAGGAACGGATACAATGGCTGCGATAATACAGCATTATATGCGGCATTATTCCATTGCAAGGATTATGCAGATCTTAGATGGCTTGATTGTGCTGGCCGGCGCATGGGTGTTTGGGTTAAATAGGACATTGTATGCCATTATCTGTATTTATCTGGTGGCGAAGGTGTCAGATGGGTTGCTGGAAGGGCTTAAATTTTCTAAAATGGCATATATTATCTCAGATTCCTATAAAGAGATTGCCGAGCAGATTCTTAAGGAGCTTGATCGAGGGGTGACAGGTCTTGATGCGGTTGGAATGTATTCTGGAAATCAAAAGAAAATGCTTATCTGCGTGGTATCGAAGAAGGAGATTGTGAAATTAAAGGAAATTGTGAAAAAAATTGACAGAAATGCCTTTATGACAGTGGGGGATGCAAGGGAAGTATTTGGAGAAGGATTTATTGAGGAACGCCAATAAACGGTAAAAGCAATATACAAAATAACCAAATTGCCAGAGGAAATTTTGACATTTACACTATTTCTTTTTTTTTACGTATAGTGTACAATAGATGTAGTTAAGAAAATGAAACATAATAACATCTATTTTTAGGAGGAAGAGAAATGGCAAGTTTATCACTGAAGAATATTTGTAAGGTTTATCCTAACGGCTTTGTGGCAGTTAAGGATTTTAATCTTGAAATTGAGGATAAGGAGTTTATCATATTTGTTGGTCCTTCTGGATGCGGTAAGTCTACCACACTTCGTATGGTTGCAGGCTTGGAGGAGATTAGCTCTGGTGAGCTTTGGATTGGCGATAAGATGGTTAATGACGTTGAGCCGAAGGACAGAGATATCGCCATGGTTTTCCAGAACTATGCTCTGTATCCACATATGACTGTTTATGATAATATGGCATTTGGACTTAAGTTGAGAAAAACTCCAAAGGATCAGATTGATAAGCTCGTACATGAAGCTGCTAAGATTCTTGATATTGAGCATTTGTTAGACCGTAAGCCGAAGGCTCTTTCCGGTGGTCAGAGACAGCGTGTTGCTAT
>CAMUFS010000077.1 GCA_947088195.1 uncultured Clostridia bacterium | reverse complement strand
TTTCTGTATGCCAGATACGTTGTTATTTGACATAATAACTACTTTTACATTTTGATATGTTTATTTGTTGTTATATTTTATTGCCCCACAAATTTCATAATAAAAGAAAACGCCAAAGAACATGCCAAGCCTTACCGAAAAAGTAGCCCAGAGAATTGTCTATGGTCCTACGGAACCTATTGAAAAACGTCGGTGCTTAACGAGGTTTCTCACGAGTTTAGCATCCGCTACGTTTTGAACTAAGCGGGAGCGGGGTGACGGAGGATTATAGACAATTCTCTGGGCGAACCATTCTCAAAAATATTTCATTCCTTATTTACATAATCAAAATACAAACTTTTCATAAAGTATATATTACGCTATTATATAATCCAAGCTGGTATATACCAGATTTTTTTGTCGATTGGTATAATATCTGTTGGCATACAAATAACAGCACCTGTTCCTATTTTTGTTTTTAAATGTGCTGTGCCAGAGAAAATGGCATCTTTATCTGGCTCCTGCTCTATTGGTTTTAAAACAGAGAAATTTTTCGTGGCATTTTTTGGCGCCGATCCTTTTTTTATTTCAATAGGTGTTATGATACCATCTTGATAGATAAGCAGATCAATCTCTTTTCTATTGCTGTCTCGATAGAAATAGAGTGGGGGCTGTTTTCCAAAATTCAAATAACTTTTGTAGATCTCTGAAATAACCCATGTTTCAAAAAATTGACCATCCATAGCTCCCTTTTCCAATGTATCGGGGCTGCTCCATCGGGTTAGATGGGCACACAGTCCAGTGTCAGCAAAGTACATGCGAGGTGCTTTGATCACCCGCTTTAGTGCGTTGTTAGAGTATGGCTGTATCAGAAAGATCACGCCAGAGGAGACAAGGACAGAGAGCCATTGTTTTGCTGTGGGAGCACTGATTCCTGTCTCTGATGCAAGTGCCTCATAATTAACATTTGTGGCAGTTCGTGCGGCAACGACAGACAGAAAATTAAGAAAGCTCATCTCGTCCGCCACTTGGGACAGATCTTTAATATCACGGCTGATATAGGTTTCCAGATAGGATTCATAGTACTGCTCTCGATCAACCGCTTCATTTTCATATAGACGGGGCATGGAGCCTTTAAAAATGCGGGAGAAGATCTGAGAGATATTCATAGGCTCCACTTTTTTTAGCCTGTCTAACAACGCGGGAATATCGGTCTGAAATGGGGAAAAGTGGCAGCCATTGATCTCGCTATTGCTTAAACCGGACATCTTGGCAACTCCGGCACGCCCGGCAAGAGATTCCGTGACTCGTTTCATCATATGGAAGGTCTGGGAGCCGGTAAGCCAGAAGTCACCCGGATGTTTTTCTCGGTCTACATAGAGCTTAATATAGTCAAACAGCTCAGGTGCATATTGCACCTCATCGATCAGTACAGGAGGATGATAACGCTGAAGAAACAGCTCAGGGTCTTTTTTTGCAAAAGCTCGTATGGTTGGGTGATCAAGGGATACGATTTGCCGCTCTTTTTCTGCCATGCGATTTAATAATGTAGTCTTTCCCACCTGCCGCGGCCCAGTGACAATCAGAACAGGGAATGTCTGGCTGATGGAGCGGAGTGTCGCTTCAATCGTTCGTTCGTAGTACATAGGCTGCCTCCTTATATTTATGTTTCTAGCAAAATGCAAATCAAAAGTAATAATTTATTTTTGCATATTTAATATAAGAAGTCAAGTCAAAATTAGAAATTTGGGAAATAATGGATCAAATTCCTATTTATAATGCTTTTTCAAGTGCAAGCAGCGCACAGAGAGCTTCTCTTCTTGTCACAGCTTTTTCTGGCTGATATGTTTCTTTGATAATTCCAAGCTGCTTTGCCAGATGGATGGGGTCTTCTTTCAGTGCGGTTGCTTTTCTGCTTTTATAACCATTTATGCAGAAAGAGATCAGTTGTTCCCAAGTGACAGGTGCAAGTGGGTGGAAGGAGCCATCGGCAGTGTATTTGGGATCTACCAGAGAATTTTGATAGCTGACCTCGACAACGCCAGCGTACCATTCATGACCTGTTACATCAGGGTACATATCATTATAGACATTTACAGGCACATAGCCCACGGTTTTCACTAGATCATTTAAAAGCTCCACACGTACAATCACATCTTTTGGGCGTTCTAATTTCTCTATGGAAGGAAGTGCAGAAATATGTTCTGTCTCATATCCCTCAGGAGGAAGAGGAAGGGAGATTTTTTGTGGTGGAGTCCAAGGCTGTGCGGCAGAATTATCAAAAAAGGTGTTGAGTCCTTCTAATTCAGCGAGGCGAGAGGCGATAAAGCCAGCCATTCGATAAGCACCATAATCATTGGTATGTGTGTAATCTTTGGGATAAAAGTAACGCTTTGCCTGATCAAGTCCTTCTTGTTTTACAAAATTCATACTATATTCATGCAGATCAATCACTGGAACTTGGTATTCCGTGCCAATGCGGATACATTCTGCAGCATAGTCCACAAGTAGGTCGTTGTAGGTTCCATCGCCTTTCCATGTATTTCTGGCAAGTGGTGTAACGAGAATAGGCACAGCACCACAAGCACGTATTTCTTCAATATAGGTAATAAGGCGTTTCCGGTAGCCTCCCGCTGCATCAAGCTCAGAACATTTTTGATCATTGTGGGCAAATTGGATAAGATAGTAATCTCCCCTCTGGATAAAGTGTTTGACAATGGCATAGTGGCCTTCACTGCGGAAGGATTCTGTGGTCAGCCCAGAATGTGCGTGGTTTGAGATAGCAATTCCCGGTTTGGCAAAAGCGGAGAGCATTTGTCCCCATCCGCTGTAACAGCAGCCCGGATCGTAAGGATAGCAGCCACTTTGATCTGTGACAGTGGAATCCCCAGCTATATAGATCACAGGAATTTCAATTTCCCTGACAGAGAGATACGATAGGGAAATATTCTCGCCCAGCAAGGTCAGATCCAATGTAGTATCTTCATATACCTCTTCTTTGCCACGCGGGATAAAATCGCATATATGAATCGTAAAAGTTGCCTGATAGCAATCGCCGGCCTTTATAAAAATATTGCGGGCAGCCAGATGGCGCCTGCCAGTAAAGATTATTAGGTTTTCACAAGCTTTCTCTTCACAGCTTACTGTCAGAGAGATCTGATAACAGCCCGCATGAGGGGTTTTAAGCTTAAAGGAGAGTGGAAGACCTTCTTTGTATGTACATAGTTCTGAGGCGGTTATGGTGATACCATTAGCAGTATCAACAAGAGTGGATAGATTCTTGCTATTATCCCAATACCAGACACAAAAAGCAGAGTTAAGCTCAGGAAGCTGCAAGCGTTCCTGTTCTCTGCGATTTTTCTCGATAACAAAGCCATAGCCTTTCTCCTCGGTATAGAGATCCGCGGCAGATACCAAAAGATCCGCTGGGAGCTGTGACTTAGCAAATGCAATAGATTTTTGATACATAATAATCCTCATTTCTGCGCTGCAAAGTAAAGAGCAGTTTGTGAAGACAGCGCGAATACACAAGCTGCGATATAAATAATATAACGGCTTACTACATTCTATATCAGAAGCAGAAAAAAGACAAGAACATACAAGAAGGAAAGTGTGAATTATTGTTTTTAGGAAAATAAAGGCAATAAAATAAATGGACAATTTTTCCGTTTTGCATTTATAAATATGATATTATACATTGAAAAACGTGTTGTTATCTTGTAAACTAAAAGTAAAATGAAAATATAAAATGGAGGATTTGCGGGAATGGAAGATACATTAAAAAGAGACAGCTTTACCCTGCCAGGAGAGTCTGGATATGAGGAGCTGACATTAAAGCTTGCAAAGAAATGGGGAGCAGATGTAATCCGTGATAGTGATGGTACACAATTATCAGATGAAATTATGAATTCTGGTTATGGAATCTATTCCACAATTTGCCTGATTCGCTCAGATAATGCGTGGGCAAAGCAAAATATGGATAAATTGCAGCAGAATTTCCTGATGAGCTATCCAGTGATAGCAGAGGATACCACTGTGGTTATAAAGCCATTAAAAGGATATTTTACGGAACAGTTTATGGTAAATGCCAAGGATGATCCGAAGGAATTTTGGCAGGTGTATGATCGAACAGTCAATGAGGAGGTGGCTCTTTCTGATTGGGATTATAACAGCGAGACTGGCGAAGTGGTAGTTCGAAATGCAAAGAGATGGCATAAATATACGGTGAATTTTCTAGTTGTGCGGCTCTGGGAGGAAATTTCCATGTACAATCATATTACAAATGATTGGGGAGATAAGGAGCATCTGATGGCGGTGGAGCCCAGATACCCTGAGACACAGGAGAATATTTTAAAATGGCTGGAGGAGTGGTGTATCTCTCACCCGGCGACAACCGTAGTTCGTTTTACATCTATGTTTTATAACTTTGCCTGGTTCTGGGGAGATGACAAGAATCTGAGAAGTATTTACAGTGATTGGGGTTCTTATGATTTTACAGTGAATCCTATAGCACTTCGTGCCTTTGAGAAGGAAAAGGGCTATAAGATGACTTCGGAGGATTTTGTAAATAAGGGGCTTTATAATCAAACACATAATGCACCATCGAAGAAATATCGTGAATGGATGGATTTTGTGAATTGCTTTGTTGTGGAGTTTGGCAGAAAATGTGTTGATCTGGTACATAAATATGGAAAGAAAGCGTATGTATTTTACGATGACAGTTGGATTGGCGTGGAGCCTTATGGAAAGCGTTTTGGTGAGTTTGGCTTCGATGGTTTGATCAAATGTGTATTTAGCGGTTTTGAGGCAAGGCTGTGTGCTGGGGCAAAGGGGATTGATACCAGAGAGCTAAGACTGCATCCTTATCTGTTTCCAACAGGTCTGTCTGGCGAGCCAACCTTTGCGCCGGGAGGTGATCCAAAGCTGGATGCGCAGAAATTCTGGCAGAATGTGAGACGTGCCCTTTTGAGAAAGCCAGTGGACCGCATTGGGCTTGGAGGATATTTGCATCTGGTGGAGCCATTCCCAGATTTCTGTGATTACATGGAGAAGGTGACAGATGAGTTTCGCTTGTTAAAGAGCTTTCATCAGGATGGGGAGCCCTATGTGATTCCGGGCAAGATTGTAATTCTTACGGCATGGGGAGATCTGCGCTCATGGACATGCAGTGGGCATCTGCATGAGCATCCTGAAGTGGATTTGATCAATGTGATAGAATCCTTGTCTGGACTGCCATTTGAGGTTGCATTTAAGAGCTTTGATGATATTGTGTCAGAAGGGATTGCAGAGGATGTTAAACTGGTGATAAATGCTGGTATTTTAAATAGTGCATGGAGTGGCGGCGAGAATTGGAAGAGAGCAGACGTTGTGGAAAAGATCACAGAATTTGTCGCAAATGGCGGCGGATTGCTTGGTGTACATGAGCCATCTGCAACAGAGCACAGCAGTCAATATTTTCAGCTTGCAGATATTTTGGGTGTAGATAGAGATCTGGGAACAAGAAAATGCCTTGGCAGGTATGAGTATGAGGTTCAGAAGGAAAACTTTATCACAAAGGAGAATCAGGAGATTGATCTGCCTGTATGCGATGGCATCTATGTGCTGGGGAAAGAAACAGAGGTGCTTGCCGAGAAAGCTGGTACACCAGTTGTGACAGCTCATAAATTTGGAAAGGGGCGCAGTGTATATCTGTCAGGATATCGCTTTACCCTGATGAATACAAGGCTGCTTATGCGCGCAATTCTGTATGCTATGGGAAATGAGAAGGCGATAGAAAAATATATCTGCTCAAATCCATTAACAGAATGTGCATATTATCCGGGAAGCGGAAAGCTGGTTATTATCAATAATACAAAGGATGTTCAGACAACTACAGTATGTACAGAGGATGGAAAAGAAATTACTGCAACGTTGGATCCATTTGATATAGCTATTTATTAGAAAAACGTACAGTGGGGGTTAGCTGTGTGGCTACTTCTGCGCGATCAATGGCAGATAATCTATAGGATTGTCTGCCATATTTGTTAGGGCATGGCCCTGTTCTCCATTGAGGAGTTTTTCGCTGATCCGAAAAATGGAACTTTGGAGAACAAATAACCACCTGCTATGCGGGTGGTTGGGATAGCTTTAGCGTTGTGAAAAATACCTCCAGTGATATAATAAAAGCAGGTTCGCCAACCGCTTTATTAATCAAAGGAGGTAGTCCAAATGGACAATAATAGTTTATCACATACGACATGGAATTGTAAGTACCATATAGTTTTTGCGCCGAAATATAGAAGAAAAATTATATATGGTGAGTTGAAACAAGATATAGCAAATATCTTAAGTATGCTTTGTAAACGAAAATAAGTGCATATTGTAGAGGGAGAGATTTGTCCAGATCATGTTCATATGTTAGTTGAAATTCCACCGAAAATAAGTGTATCAGATTTTGTAGGATATTTAAAGGGAAAAAGTACTTTGATGATATTTGAAAGGCATGCAAATCTGAAGTATAAGTATGGAAATAGACACTTTTGGTGCAGAGGATACTATGTGGATACAGTAGGAAAAAATGCGAAAAAGATAGAAGAGTATATTCGGAATCAACGGAAAGAAGATTTGGAGTATGACCAGATGTCTTTGAAAGAGTATATAGACCCGTTTACGGGTGAGCCAGTAAACAAAAGCAAGAAAAAGTAATCCCAAATATGTATTTAAAGGATTGGGATGCTTTTCATTGCCGCCCAGAGTCATTACGGATGAAGAATACAGCAGCAGGAACTTATATGCGTTTGATACAGATATTCATATCTATATTTTTAATATTGATAAATTCAACAAAGAAAATGTCAATATGCGGAAAGAAGACGAATATTTTGGTGGTTCGTTTTTACAGTCGTTAGCGGATTTGGACGATTTGGTATTGATTATGGACGAATCACATCATTACAGAGCGCAAAAGGGCGCACAGGCGTTGGACGAGCTAAAACCTGTGCTTGGTCTAGAATTGACAGCAACGCCGTTAGTAAAAGCGGGAACGAAACAAATTCCTTTTAAGAATGTTGTTTATGAGTATCCATTATCGAAAGCGATTGAAGATGGATATATAAGGACGCCGTATGCGATAACAAGGTCGGACATTAATTTCTTCCGTTTTGGAAATGAGGCGTTGGATAAGCTGATGCTACAGGACGGTATTGCACAGCACGAAAAAAACAAAGCAGGGTTTAGAAGAATATGCTTTATCCCATGATAAGGAAAAAATAAAGCCATTTATGCTGGTAGTATGTTCAGACACAGACCATGTTGCATGGGTGGAAAACTATGTTAAGTCAGATGAATTTAAGTTAGGGAAATATAAAAATAAAGTCATTACGGTGCATTCCAAGAAAAGCGGGCGGAAAGTGAGTTTAATACCAGACTGTTGCTTGGCGTGGAACAGGCGGATAATCCTGTGGAAATTGTCATTCATGTAAATATACTAAAAGAAGGGTGGGATGTCAATAACCTTTATACGATTGTTCCGCTTCGTACCGCTGCATCTAAGATACTTCGCGAACAGATGGTAGGAAGGGGATTACGCTTGCCGTATGGGAAAAGAACAGGTGATAAGGCGGTTGATGCAGTGATGCTGACTGCAATGATAAATTTGAAGAGATACTGGCGGATGCGCAAAAAGGAGATTCTATTTTCAAAAAAGGGAACATTATTAATCTTGATGGGGAAACAGAAGAAGAAACGGTTTATACACAGTTATCTTTTGATATAGAAGATAATCATAAGCTGGAGTTTGCATATGAGTATACTCAGATTGAGAAAACACAGGAAACAGATTCTGTATTGAAGCAAGTGGCAGAAAAAATATACGAGAAGATTTCAGAAAAAATACAGAAAAGTCCATATCATGCGGTTACAGAAGAAGATGAAAAAACGATTGCCCAATGCGTAAAAGAAGAATTATCTGAAGATGTGGATTTAGAAGAAACATTTCGTAGAAACGCTGATCCAATCAGTGCATGGGCTGATTACCAAACAAAGGAAATTCATCGTGCAGTTGTCGATAGGTACATTCCCATACCTAAAATTAAGGTTGCGGATAGTGGAGTGTCTGATTATGTTTATGAAGATTTTGATTTGGATTTAAGCAAGTTTACGCAGACACCAATAGACAATCAGCTTCTGATACAGAATTTGGAGGATCCAAGCGACTTACAGCGTGTTCGTGGAGATAAAATAGACTTTGGGGCGTATGAACCGAAGAAAGTCATTTTGGAACAGATAAGAATGCAGCCGGAAGTGGATTATGAAAAATGTTCAGAACTGCTGTTTAAACTGATTACACAAGTATGTGATTATTTTGAGAACAGATTCGGACAGAATGGGATGCAGAATATTGTGATGATGAACAAGGTCGAAATTGGGAAAGAAATATATGAGCAGTTATTGCAGCACTTTAAGGTTACGACAGGATTATTGGAAGAAGTCATTGACGTTGTAAACTACAATGTCCGCCAACAGTATAATTACAAATATAAGTTGAATTTATTTGCGGCGTATGCAACAAGAATCCAAAATATTGTATTTACGGGCATTAAAAAGGGAGTGTTTGAAGAAGCAAAGTTTGACAGTGAACCGGAGCTTTTGCTTGCGCGTGTTTTGGAGCAGGACAATGATGTCAAAAACTGGCTTCGTCCAGCATCGAGTCAGTTCAACATTACTTATAATCACGGTCATCGATATGAGCCGGATTTTGTGGTGGAAGCAGAAGATGCTATCTATCTTGTCGAGGTAAAAGGTGAGGACAGGATGGAGGATGCGGATGTCATTGCCAAGAAGGAAAGGGCAATCCGATACTGCAAAGCTGTTTCCGAATGGGGAAAGGCAAACGGATATAAGCAGTGGAAGTATCTTTTTATTCCAGCGGGGGAGATACATGGCAATTCTTCTTTTGGGCAGTTGGCAAAAAGATTTGTGGAAATATAAAACAATATTTTGACAATTTATATAAATTATAGAGAGGTTGTATTTATGAATAACAGAAAACTATATGCAAATATGAATTTAAGCTGTAAAGTGGTTTCTATAGGACAAGTAGAATGTTCTTATATGGCGACACTTTCATTAGACGAACATTTTGTGGCATCATTGAAAGTAATAGACATAGAAGTGGAGTTCTACAATAAAATTGAGGGATTAGAAGAATTTTTAATATGTGCTAAGGCATCAAATGATTATCTTACATTGAGGGGAACATCAATTATTGAGCCATATTTTGCTATATCTGAAATAGTAGATGACAATGTGTATAGTAAAGCTACTGTCAGCTTTTGGATATCAGATATTTTTGTGGGAGGAGAATATGCAGTAGAGCAAAACAATGAGCTTCGTTTTAGTGGATTTTCGTGTCAATTTACTGATGTATTTGAACTTTTTGGAATGTATCCTTATAAAATAGAGAATGAAAGTCAAAAATGCTTATTTCAGTCGGCAACCATTGCAAACAGCACAAAAACAATGGAGTTTGATGGTGGTTATTCATGCTTTGTTGCCCCATATGTTTATAAAAAAGATAGTGATTATATTTTTTCTATGCAAGGACGGTTGAATTATTCCACTGTAGAATTGGAAAGAATTACGACGTTGAAAGAGAAAATCCGTATGTTAGAGTTGTTTTTTGATATTTTATGTGGTGAAACAGTTACGGTACTGGATGTAACACTGGATAATGGAAATAATATTTTTGAGTATATAGGATTATGCAATTATCCGAAGAATAGGTTGAAAAGGTTGAGTAATGGAAGTGATTTAAAGTGGTATCCGAGAAAAAGTATATTTAAATTAAGTGACTGGAAAGATACTGGAAAAAATGTAATTGAACTTTTTACAGAACTGGCAAGGAATAATTTGCTTGCAATGGAAAGTTATAAGCAGGTATTGCTTGATGAGCAAATAAAAATTGTTACATATAATAAATTCTTAAAAGTAATGCAGATGATTGAGGGGATTATGCGTGATCCGGTTTTGCAACAAGAAATGGATGATTTCAATAATAAAAAACAAGAAGTGCTTGCGAAAATTGAGACTGAGGAGGACAGAATTTTTATAAATAATTATTGTGTGAATAATGGCGATAGTTTTAGGAAGTGTCTTAAAAAAATAACCAGAGAATGCCTAAGAGTGTTGTCTGACGCTGGTACAGATAAAATATTTAGGAATTATGACAAATTGATTACGAAGATTATAAATGACCGGGATGCCTATACTCATGCTTCGCAAGAGTGCGAACCAGTTATGAGCGAGGAAGAAATTAATTTAGTCAATTGTTGCTATAAGGAATTTTTTAGAATAATAGTGTTGGAGAAACTTGGAATTTCTGAGAAATTAATTAGAATGAGGTTTTTATTTAATGCTAAGTTTGTTGATTCTTATAAGATTCTTTTCGGATTGACAATAATAAACGTAGATGACAAGTATGATACAGGTGAGTTTGATGATGAAATGTGTGATTATGTATGAAAATTTATTGGAAATGACTTTCGAGGAGTGTGGATAGATGCCTATGCAAGAAATAGCCGCCCAAATAGAGAAAAAGCAATTACTTGATAAATTCGATATCTTGAAAAAACTTAATGGGGAAGGACAAGAAGTAGTAAGCAAAGAGGATATACTTCGAGTGGTGAAGGAAAAAGAAAGAGAATTGTTAGAAGAGATTAGCTATTTAGAAAAGAAAGAAGCAGAGTTAATAGGGGGTGAATACGATTTATCCCTATTTGATGAGAGCATACTTTGTGGGGACTCTACGATAA